>JAEVZN010000372.1 GCA_023392205.1 Pseudomonadota bacterium | reverse complement strand
CCACCACGTCGCTCAATCATTCGGTGACGACGACCATGCCCGACATTGTGCGCGCCTCGATCGAGCCCGTCGCCGCCCTCGGCCTGCGGCATATCTTCGGCAAGGAATTACGCTGCCGCACGCCCGGCAATCCGCGCCATCCGTTGAACCTCGACGAGTCGCTGGCCGCCTACGAAGAGGAATACCGGCGCTGGGACGGCACCTCGGACGGCCGCGTGCGCATGGCGATGACCATCGAGTCCAATGCGCATTGGGTCGCGGCCGGCATGAGCACGGAGGAACTGATCACGCGCGGCTATGCGCTGGCGAAAAAGCTCGGGCTCCGCATCACCGCGCATATCGCCGGCGGCACGCTCTCGCTGGAAAAGGGCTTTCTCAAATATCTGCGCGAGACCGGCCGCACCGACGTGCGTTATCTCATGCAGCTCGGCATTCTCGACCATCACTGGGTGCTGGCGCATTGCATCAACAATACCGAACTCGATCTCGAACAGATGGCGCATGTCGGCGCGACCTTCGCCTATACGCCGACCTCCGAATCCATTCGCGGCGGTGGCATCGCGCCGGTGGCCGTGGCGCAGAAGCTCGGCGTATTGACCACACTCGGCACCGACGGACCGATGGTCGATTATTCGGTCGACATGGTCGAGCAGATGAAAGTGGCCATGCTGATGCAGCATGTGCGCCACCTCGACCCGACCCGGATGCCGGTCGACAGGGTGATCGAGATGGCGACGATCAACGGTGCGAAGGCGCTCGGGCTCGAGGCGGAGATCGGCTCGCTGGAGGCCGGCAAGAAGGCGGATATCGCCGTGTTCGATCTCGACAAGCCGCATATCGGTGTCATGCACCGGCCGCTGTCGAGCTTCGTCACCGCGGGCAAGGGTTCGGATGCGAAGGTCGTGATGGTGGACGGCGAGATCGTCTATCGCGACGGCGCGTTTCCGCGACAACCCGATGCGATGGCGCTCGTCCGCGAGGGCGAAGCGATCGCACGGGGCATATTGGTCAAAGCCGGGCTATCAAATGGAGAGGTATCATGAGTCTGCTCAAGACCTTTGCGCGTCCTGTCGGCAGCGCGGCGCTCGCCTTCGCTTTCGCCGTGTCGTTATCCACTGCGCCGGCATCGGCGCAGTCCTATCCGAACCGTCCGGTAACACTGGTCGTGCCGTTCTCGCCGGGCGGGCTATCCGATATCCCCGCGCGCATTCTTGCCGCCGAATTGCAGCAGCGGATCGGCCAGTCTGTGGTGGTGGAAAACCGCACAGGCGCGTCAGGCGTGGTCGGCGCCACATCGGTGCTGCGGGCGGAGCCAGACGGTTACACGCTTCTGGTCAATGCGGTCGCCGATACGCAGAACCTGCATTACATCAACGTGCCCTATAGCGCGGCCAACGATTTCGAACTGATCGGCAAGATCGCCGACGGTCCGCCGCTGGTGCTGATGGTGCCGAACGCCGCGCCCTACAAGACCGTGAAAGAGATCGTTGCCGACGCCAAGGCCAATCCGAAGAAGGTCAATTTCGCAAGCTCGGGGCCTGCCACCTCGCCTGCCATCGCCATCACGCAATTGAATGCGCTGGCCGGCACCGAGATCGTGGACGTTCCCTATCGCGGATCGGGTGCCGCTGCGCAATCGCTGCTGAGCGGCGAAGTGCAGGGCTCGTTCGTCTTCATGAGCACGGCGCGGCAATATCATGACGACAACCGCGCCCGCGCTATTGCGGTGGCGCAGCCCAAGCGGTTCGCCGCATGGCCGGATTTGCCGACCATGGCCGAACAGGAATTCGAGGGTCTGGATCACAGCGGCTTTGTTGGCCTCGCCGCACCGGCCAAGACGCCGAAGGAGATCGTGGCCTATCTCAACAAGCACCTGAATGAGGCTCTGGCTTCACCCGAACTGCGCAAGCGTTTCGAAACGCTCGGCATGACGGTGCCGGCAGCGGCGGAGAATACGCCGGAGAATTTCAAGGCCTTCATGGTGAAGGAAACGGCGCGGCAGGGCGAACTCGCCAAGCTTACCAAGCAGCAGAAGAAAACGGACTGAGCCTGCATAGCGCCGCCCACTTCAAGAAATAGAAAACGCCCCGGACATATCCTGTCCGGAGCGTTTTTCATTTGCCCTTGCTCTTGTTGTGCGCGCTGAAGCAAATCTGACGCGCAGCCTCACCCCAGGTTGAGCGCCTGGAAGAAGTCGTTGCCATTGTCGTCGATGATGATGAAGGCGGGGAAATTCTCCACCTCGATGCGCCATATCGCTTCCATGCCGAGTTCGTGAAACTCGATGGTCTCGACCTTCTTGATGCAATGCTCGGCGAGGTTCGCCGCCGCCCCGCCGATGGAGCCGAGATAGAAGCCGCCATGCTTTTTGCACGCCTCGCGCACGGCCGCAGAGCGATTGCCCTTGGCCACCATCACCAGCGAGCCGCCCGCCGCCTGGAACTGATCGATATAGGAATCCATCCGCCCCGCCGTGGTCGGGCCGAACGCGCCCGAAGCGTATCCCGCCGGCGTCTTGGCCGGACCCGCATAATAGACCGGATGGTTCTTGAAATAATCCGGCAGGCCCTTCCCCTGCTCCAGCCGCTCGCGCAATTTGCCATGCGCCAGGTCGCGCGCGACGATCATCGTGCCGGTGAGCGAGAGCCGCGTCTTGATCGGATATTGCGACAGGCTCTTGCGGATCTCGTCCATCGGCCGGTTGAGGTCGATCTGCACCACCGCGCCACCGAGCGTCGACTCGTCGATCTCGGGGAGATATTGCGCCGGATTGTGCTCGAGCTGCTCCAGAAACACGCCGTCCTTCGTGATCTTCCCCATCGCCTGCCGGTCGGCCGAGCATGAGACGCCAAGCCCGATGGGAAGCGACGCGCCGTGGCGCGGCAGCCGGATCACCCGCACGTCGTGGCAGAAATACTTGCCGCCGAATTGCGCGCCGACGCCGAGGCTCTGCGTCATCTTCAGTACCTCCTGCTCCATCTCCAGATCGCGGAAGGCATGGCCGTCTTCCGAACCCTTGGTGGGCAGCGTGTCGTAATAGCGGCAGGAGGCGAGCTTCACGGTCTTCATCGTCAGTTCGGCCGAGGTGCCGCCGATGACGATGGCCAGGTGATACGGCGGACAGGCCGCAGTGCCGAGCGTCAGCACCTTCTCCTTCAGAAACGCCAGCATGCGAT
>JAEVZN010000303.1 GCA_023392205.1 Pseudomonadota bacterium | reverse complement strand
ACCCGAAAGCGGAAAGCAAGCTGCGTCAGGGTGTCACCACCGAGATCATCGGCCATTGCGGCTTCTCGGTTGCGCCGGTCCTGCCCGGCAAGGTCGACCTGCTGCGCGACTACTTAAGCCCCTCCGCGCCGTGGCTGCCGTTCCGCGAACTGAGCTTTCCCGATTATCTCGACACGTTCCCTGCCACCGCGCTCAATCCGGGCATGCTGGTCGGCCACAACACATTGCGTCTTATGGTCATGGGCATGGACCAGCGCGCACCGACCGCGGACGAACTCGCAAAGATGATCGCGCTGCTCGAAGACGGCCTGAAAGCCGGCGCGCTTGGCCTCTCGTCTGGCCTGTTCACCTCGCCCGGCTCCTATGCCAACGCGGACGAAATGATCGCGCTCTGCAACGTCGTGAAAAAATACAACGGCGGTTACTTCACCCATATCCGCGATGAATCGAACCATGTGATCGAAGCGGTCGAGGAAGCGATTCATGTCGCGGAGACGTGCAAGATCCATGTCGAGATCGTGCATTTCAAATGTTCCGGCATGGACAATTGGGGCAAAGCGCAACGCTGCCTCGACATGATCGCTGCTGCCAAGGCGCGCGGCGTCGATATCGATTGCGATTCGCATCCCTACACCGCGGGCTCCAATCCGCTGAAGAACCTGATGCCGCAATGGGTGCAGGCCGGCGGCGTGCCGGCGATGCTGGAGCGTCTGAAGCTGAAGGAAACGCGCGACCGGATCCGCACCGATATCGAACGCGACGGCCTGAACAATTGGGGCCGCATCCCGAACTGGGATTGCGTGCAGATTTCGATCACGCCGAACCTGCCGCAATATGCAGGCCGCACCATCGCCGATCTGGCGAACGAGCGCGGCGACGATCCGATCGACGTCGTGTGCGATTACATGATCGAGGACAATGTCGCGACGCGCGTGCTGGTGATCTCGATTTCGGAGGACGACATCCGCGCCATCGTGAAGTCGCCGCAGGCGCTGGTCGGCTCGGACGGCAATTGCGTGGCCGATTACGGCATCACCAGCCAGGGGATGCCGCATCCGCGTTTCTACGGCACCTTCCCGCGCATTCTCGGCCATTACGTGCATGAGCTTGGTGTCATCCCGATCGAGCGCGCGATCCACAAGATGACCGGCCTGACTGCCAAGGCCTTGCGGCTGAAAGATCGCGGGCTGCTCAAGGAAGGCTATCGCGCGGATATCGTGATGTTCGATCCGGCCGATTTCAAGGATCAGGCGACCTATGCCGATCCGCATCGCTATCCGACCGGCACGCGGACCACCGTGCTGGTCAACGGCGAGGTGGTGATCGAAAACGCGACCCATACCGGCGCGCTGCCGGGGCAGGTGCTGCGGCGCGATGCGTCGGGGATGGTTGGCTGATTATTCCGGTGTGCGGAAGGACAGCAATCGCTTCTTCGGATACGCATAGACCTTGCCGGTTTCCGTGAAATCCGGGCGGCACAGGTCGATGATTTTCCCGGCGACCTGGTCCGGCGTTTCAAGAGACTCCGGGTCTTCGCCCGGCATGGCCTGCGCACGCATGCGCGTCCGGATGGGACCGGGCGTGAACAGGTTCACCCGCAGATTTGTTGTGACGGTTTCCGCAGCCCAGGTCTGCACCATCGCGTTCAGCGCCGCCTTGGAAATTGCATACGGGCCCCAATAGGCGCGCAGCGTCCACGACACGCCCGACGAGACGAACACGGCGCGGCCGGCATCGCTCTGGGTGAGCAGAGGCTCCATGCTGCGGATCAGATGCCAGTTGGCAGTGACATTCACTGCCATTACGTCGTCCCAGGCCTTCGGTTCGACATGCGACAGGGGCGAGAGCGGCCCCAGAATGCCGGCATTGCCGACCAGGATATCGAGCTTCTTGTAGCGGTCGAACAGCGCGCCGCCGAGCCGTGCGATCCCCTCGTGATCCTTCAAGTCGAGCGGCACCAGTGTCGCCGAACCGCCGGCCTGCTTGATTTCGTCATCGAGTTCTTCAAGCCCTCCCACCGTGCGCGCGACGGCGATCACATGCGCGCCGTCCTTTGCTAGTGCAAGCGCCGTAGCACGGCCGATGCCGCGCGAGGCGCCGGTAACGAGGGCAAGGCGGCCGGAAAGGGAAGGGGTCAATGCAAATCCACCATGTCAGCAAGGCTCATATTGCATCCTTAAGCGAGCGTGGCGGCGAACACAAACAGCGCCGTTTGCGTAAAACCTCTGTTGCTGCGGAGCGGCCAAATCGGTCAGAAAGGCCACGCAATTCATGCGAAGGATGGCGGATGCAAATCACCACAAGGGGAACTCCGGTCGACGAACGCGAGGATGGACCGGGTGTGTCGCATATCGATCCGGCCGATCCGGCGGCGCCCTATTATCAGCTCCTCAATCGTCTCCGGCATCCCCTGACGCTGCGCCAGTTGATGATCCAGCCGGTGCGACAAGGCTATATCGGCGGTGACACGATCGATCCTGCAACCTTGCCGCCAGGCGCCGGGACGCTCTACCCGCAGGTCCGCGTGACCGAGCAACTGGTGCCGTCGGAGGCAGGGCCGGTGCGCTGCAAGGTCTATACGCCACCTGTCACCGGCAAGCCCATGCCGATGTGCCTGTACATCCATGGTGGCGGCTTCACGGTCGGTAGCGCGGACGATACCGCCTACATCACCAGCCGGATGGCGGCTGAGAACGGACTTGTCGTTGTCAGCGTGAATTACCGGCTGGCGCCGGAATGGCCGTTTCCCGCCGGTCTCGACGATTGCCTGGCAGTGCTGGTGTGGATGCAGGCGCAGGGCGCATCGATTGGCGGCGACGTGACGCGGATCGCGGTGGCGGGCGATTCCGCGGGCGGCAATCTGGCCGCGGCCCTGCCGCTGAAGGCGCGTGACGAGCGCCATCCGGTGCCGCAGGCTGCGATCCTGCTATGCCCGATCACCGATTTCGATTGCGAGAAGTTCGAGTCCTTCGAAAGATTGGCGCCGCTTGGCATCGTCTATGACACCGCCTTTGTCGGCTATGTCCGGGGC
>JAEVZN010000251.1 GCA_023392205.1 Pseudomonadota bacterium | reverse complement strand
CAATAGGCCTTGGACACACCGTTCAGCGTCAATGTCCGCTCATACAGCGAGGGTTCGACCTGCGCGGGCGTGGTGAAGGCGAAATCGTCATAGACCAGATGCTCGTACATATCGTCGGTGAGGACATGCACATGCGGATGCTTCATCAGCACATCGGTCAGCGCCTTCACCTCGTCTCGGGTATAGGCCGCGCCGGTCGGGTTGGACGGCGAGTTGAAGATCAGCCATTTGGTCTTCGGCGTGATCGCCTTTTCGAGCTGGTCCGCGGTCAGCTTGAAGCCGCTCTCCATGGTGGTCACGACCGGCACCGGCTCGCCGCCAAGCAGGGCCACGATTTCCGGATAGCTGACCCAATAGGGCGCCGGGATGATCACCTCGTCTCCGGCATTGACCGTCGCCATCAGCGCGTTGAACAGCACCTGCTTGCCGCCGGTGCCGACGATGATCTGTGAGGGCTTGTAGTCGAGCCCGTTCTCGCGCTTGAACTTGCCGGCAATCGCCGCCTTCAGTTCGGGGATGCCGTCGACGGCGGTGTATTTCGCCGCCTTCCCGCTTTCGATCGCCTTGATGCCGGCCGCCTTGATGTTGTCCGGGGTGTCGAAATCGGGCTCGCCGGCGCCGAGCCCGATCACGTCGCGGCCGGCCGCTTTGAGCGCGCGCGCCTTGTCGCTCACCGCAATGGTGGCGGACGGCTTGATGCGCTTCAGCGCGTCGGCGAGGAAAGCCATTGGACATGTCTCCGGTGAAGTCGGGGCTTGGTAATGCGGCTTTTGCGCCGCGGCAAGCAACAATCCGTGATGCGTCCATCAGCGGCGGTCATGGCTGGCCCCCGCCCCCCTCTCGAAACCGGGCAAATCCCTGCCGGACGGGTCAAGCGCGGCCGACTTTGGAAGGCGTCTCATGCAAATGTTTCGGGACGACATGCCTTGAGAGAATGTCCTTCTGTCATTGCGTCGCAACACGAAACGACCATGACTTGAACGCCGATTGCATCGGGCGGACGCGCGGCCGCCTTGCAAAGGCCCGGCTTTTCTTCTTTCGTCGGCCGCGTCATATCCGGTAATCTTGAGGAGGCGCCGGGCCCGGCGTTTGCGGAGTTTCGATGTACACCCTCTATTCGATGCAGCGTTCCGGGAATTGCTACAAGGTACGGCTCGCCTTGTCGCAATTGTCGATTCCGCATCGGCTTGTCGAAGTGGACATCCTCAAGGGCGAAACGCATACGCCGGATTTCCTTGCGAAGAACCCGAATGGACAGATCCCGCTCCTGGAGATCGGACCGGACCGCTATCTGGCCGAATCGAATGCCATCCTCTGGTATCTCGCCGAAGGCACGCCGCTTGCTGGCGAGACCGCGCTCGATCATGCGCGCGTGCTGCAATGGATGTTTTTCGAACAACACGCCATCCTGCCGAATATCGGCGCTGCCTATTTCTGGCTCTGCCTCGTGAAGGGCGGGCGCGAGTTGCAGCAGCATGCGCTTGACGACTGGCTGGAGGAAGGCACCCGCTCGCTCGGCATGCTGGACAAGCATATCTCGCGCAGCCCCTTCTTTGCCGGCGAGCATTACACCATCGCCGATGTCGCGATTTACGCGTACACGCATCTCGCCGAACAATGCGAGTTCGACCTGCAGCGTTTCCCGGCCTTGCGCGACTGGCATGCCCGCGTCGCGGCCACGGGACGGCATGTGCCGATGGTGCTCGAACTGGCGCCGGTGGTGGCGGCGGAATAGCCGCCCATTCCAGCGCAGTTAACCGGTCGTTAACCGGATGTCATCAATTCGCCACAAGACATCGCGGCTTGCGCCGCTTTCCGGCCGGAGCCGTGCCCGTATCCCCTACGATGATGCCACGCAGTGGTGATTCGCGACGTTTGCAGCTTTGCGTCCTCAGAAGCGGCGTTGCCCGGAACCGGTCGGTACCATGCGCAGGGACTTCAATACGAGTGCCGGATTTCAACATCCTGTCGGCAAGGCCCGGCCGCTGACAAAGCGCAAGATCGCAGTCGCGCAGCTCGTGATGACGGTGGCGCTGGTCATCGGCATCATCATCGCCACCGCGGTCACGGTCGGCTTTGCCCGCGCCGACGGTCTGGCGGCCGTCGCAAAGGGCGATGACGGCATCTGGGCGATGGGGGTGCTTGCCATGCTGGTGCTGGGCGGTCTCGCCGGCATCGCCGCCACGCTGCGAATCGGCGCGCAGGTCCGATAGCGGACGCGGCGCAGCGGCAGCACGGCGGCTGGGTCACCCTGCGGCATCGCGACCCGCATCTTCCGGTTGCCGCATTGCATGCCTAGCTTCCGGCGGTGCAAAGCATCGGCGGCATTTTCCGCCCGCGCCGGAGTTTCATCATGACCGCACGCCTCTCATGGATCTCCGCGCTGGCCTGCCTTGGCCCGGCCCTTGCCGCAGCGCCGGTACAGGCGCAACTCGCCAAGTCCGAACAGGGCAATCTGCGCGTGGAAACGGTGGCCCGCGGCCTCACAAACCCGTGGGGCCTCGCCTTCCTGCCCAACGGGCGGATGCTGGTCACCGAGCGTCCCGGCCGGATGCGCATTGTATCGGCCGACGGCAAGGTGTCGGAGCCGCTGGGCGGCGTGCCCAAGGTCGCCGCCAATAACCAGGGCGGCCTGCTCGACGTGATTATCGACCGCGACTTCGCGAAGAACCGCACCATCTATTTCTGCTATTCCGATCCGGTCAGCGGCGGCGCGCAGACGGCCATGGCCCGCGCGCGGCTCGACGATGGCGACAAACCACAGCTCACCGATGTGCAGCGGATTTTCCGGCAGGAAGGCCCGCCGTCGCGCGGCCTGCATTTCGGTTGCCGCATCGTACAGGCGCCCGACGGCAACTTGTTCCTCACCACCGGCGATCACTACAGCGACCGCGACCGCGCGCAGACGCTCGACAATCACCTCGGCAAGATCGTGCGTGTCGCGCCGGACGGATCGGTGCCTAAAGACAATCCCTTTGTCGGCAAACAAGGCGCGCTGCCGGAAATCTGGAGCTACGGCCATCGCAACAGCCAGGGCGCGGCCCTGCATCCGCAGACCGGCAAATTGTGGATGCATGAACACGGCCCGCGCGGCGGCGACGAACTCAACATTGCCGAGGCCGGCAAGAATTACGGCTGGCCGGTGATCGGCTTCGGCGTCGATTACAGCGGCGCGAAGATTCACCAGGGCACGAGCCGCCCAGGCATGGAGCAACCGGTCGTGCAATGGACGCCGGTGATCGCGCCCGCCGGCATGGCATTTTACGAGGGCGACCTGTTTCCGGCCTGGAAGGGCAATGTACTGATCGGCGGGCTGGCCTCGCGCGTGCTGGTGCGGCTCGAACTCGATGGCGAAAAGGTCGTGAAGGAAGAGCGCCTGCTCAACCAGATCAACGAGCGCTTCCGCGACGTGCGCACCGGCCCGGATGGCGCGGTGTATCTGCTCACCGACAATTCGGCCGGCCGGATTCTGCGCGTGTCACCGGCCGACTAGACACCGGAAAAAGCGGCCGCAATCCGATCGGCAAACTGGTTTGAGCCGGACGATCCTTGCGTTATGACGAACGCATGCAGCCGTCTGTCACCGCGGATTCAACGGGCGATGTTTATTTCGTCTATGACGGCGACTGCCCGGTCTGCACCCGCGCTGCGCATGCGTTGCGAATCCGGCAGGCGGTCGGCCCACTGCATCTGATCGACGCCCGCGAAGGACGCGATCATCCGCTGGTCCGCGAGGTGAGCGACCTCGGATACGATCTCGACGACGGCATGGTGATCAAGTTCGGCGGCCGCTATTACCACGGCGCGGACGCCCTCGGGATCATGGCTTTACTCGGCAGCAAGGCGGGCTGGTTCAACCGCATGAACGGCCTGCTGTTCCGCTCTCCGCGCGTGGCGGCGCTCCTTTATCCGCCGATGCGCGGCATCCGCAATGCGCTGATCCGGATGAAAGGCGTCACCAGGCTCAACAATCTGGCGAATACGGCACAGGCGCCGATCTTCCGGCCGGTATTCGGCGCGGCGTGGGACACGATGCCGCCCGTGATGCACAAGCGATATGCCAACCGGCCCTATACGCGCGATGCGGTGACGGTCTCGGGGACCATGGAGGTGCGCGCATCGCGCTTCATGCAGTTGCTCGCACCGCTGCTGAAATGGTCGCAATTGCTGGTGCCCTGTCAGGGGCAGGATGTGGCCGCGATTGTTGTCTTCCGCAGCGAAGCGGAGTCACGCGCCGTCGGTTTCGACCGTGAGTTCCGCTTTCCCGGCAAGGCGGCGTATCATTTCCGTTCGCGCATGCTGCCGGCCGGCGGCAATGACATCATCGAATATATGAGCTTGGGCATCGGCTGGCGCGCCGCCTGTACCTTTGCCGGCAACACCGTGACATACTCACATCGCGGTTATGTCTGGCGGGTATTCGGCTGCAACATCCCGCTGCCGCTGCATTGGGTGTTCGGCAAAGGCTATGCGCAGGAGGAAGCCACAGGCGACAGCAGCTTTCGCATGCACATGGAAATCCGCCACGCCTGGTTCGGCGAAGTCTATGCCTATGCCGGACGCTTCGAGGTGAAAGACGTGTCGCTGGATGCGTAGAATCCTCATCCTCGGCGGGTATGGCAATTTCGGCAAACGCATCGCGACAGCGCTGGTCAAAAGCGGTGTGCCGGTCGTGGTCGCGGGACGCAACATCGGCAAGGCAGGTGCGCTTGCTGACGAACTGGGTCTGCTCGCGACGCCCGCAGCTTTCGATGCAAACACGGACCTCGCTGCGCAACTCGACCGGTTGCAGCCCTGCGCCGTGGTGAATACCTGCGGCCCCTTCCAGAATGCCGATTATCGCGTGGCGCAAACCTGCATCGCACAGGGCGTCCATTCCGTCGATCTTGCCGACGGGCGCGCATTTGTGACCGGGATCACGCGCCTCAATGCGGCGGCGAAGGCGAAAGGTGTCGTGGTGATCAGCGGCGCCAGCACCGTGCCGGGCCTGTCCTCAGCAGTGCTGGAACATCTCCGCCCTGAATTTGCGTCCATCGCATCGCTGCGCTTCGGCATCAGTCCCGGCCAGAAGACCGAACGCGGGCTCGCGACCACGCAGGGCATCCTCACCTATGTCGGCAAGAG
>JAEVZN010000249.1 GCA_023392205.1 Pseudomonadota bacterium | reverse complement strand
TCTACAAGGTGATCCTGCTCAACGACGATTACACCCCGCGCGAATTCGTGGTGCAGGTGCTCAAGGCCGTCTTCCGCATGAGCGCGGAACGGGCGCATGCCGTCATGTTGACGGCGCACCGGCGCGGGTCCTGCGTGATTGCGGTCTACACCCGTGACGTCGCCGAGACCAAGACCAAGGAGGCGACAGATCTCGGCAAGCAGAACGGCTATCCGCTGTTCTTCACGACCGAACCGGAGACGTAAACCCGCGAATTTTGCGCCTGACGCCGACGCGCGGATTGCCGCGCGGCATCGTGGAACCGAACGCCGGTCATCGGGTGGCGTTATCCTTGCAAATCCCCACACTGGCGCGGAGGTTTGCAATGACCGACATCATGCAACGCGATCAGGCGCTTGAATTGCGTTCGGGCGGAACGACGCTGACGCTGGACAAGTCAGCCGGCAAGGCGGTGATGCAGCGCAAGATACTGTTCGTGAAAATGAAGCCCAGCGAAATCGGGCTGTCGGAGATCGCCGATGTCACCCTCGATGTGGGTGTCGACCGCGCGTCCGGCGTCGAGGTCTGCAATGCGATGCTGGTGACGCGCGAAGGCGCGGCCTGGGCATTGCCGGCGTCCGACAAGCCCGACGCGGAGAAGAGCGCATCGGCGATGCGCAAGTTTCTCGGCCTGAACTGACCGACGCGGTCGCCGCCGCTCAGGCGGCAATGGCGGTGCGGTTCAGACTGGCCTGCAGGTCGCAGGCGAGGGCGGTGGCCTGTTCTCCCGACATCGCGCGCGGATCGAGCCGCGCGCCGAGCCGATGCCGTGCAAACAGGTCGCGATTGTCGCCGCGCAGCATCGCAAGCCCCATCCACCATTGACCGAACAGCCGCGTGTCGCAGGGCCGTGCATCCATGACGGTGACATCGGCGTGGCGATCGTCACCCATGATCCGCCGCAGAGTCGCCGAGACGGCGTCGCGCTCGCCTTCCAGGATCTGCACAAACCACAACGTATCGAAAAGCAAAGCACCCGTGAGGCCGTCGCGCTGGTTGTTGCGGTTGGAGGCATCCATGATGGCGTTGAGACCGGCGATCATCGTTCCGCCGCTGGCGCCCAGATGATTTTCGGAATGATAGACAAGTCGCGTGAGCATGCGGGAAACCCCTGTTTGCGGCAACGTTACGGGTGCGGCCTTTCTGGCTCGTTAAGACCATCGGGGGTCACCGCGGCATTCGCGTGAATCCGTCTGCGCTCCAGAATTCGCTGCCGACCTGATGGTGCCCGGTGAAGAGACCGTCCGGATCGTATGTCTGTTTGGTCGCCAGCAAGGCTGGGTAATGCGGACCCCAGGCGGTCTCGCGCCAGCGCTGTTCGAAGAAGCTCATCTCCGATGAATATGAGCCCGCATCCGGCGCAACCGTCCGCAACGCGGCAAGCGCTGCCGCCATCTTCTTTGCATCGGTATGCGCAGCCTCGAGGTCCGGCTCGTGACCCGAGACCCCAGGATATTTCTGCGGCTGTCCGCCGGCAATGATGGCGAGCGCGAAGGCGTCGATGGCATCCGGATGTAGCATCGTATTGCGCGCCTCGGCACGACGCGCCGGTGTGGCACCGGCCAGCCCCTTGTTGAAATGCAGCGTCGTTGTGTAGTGGCGTGACGCATCGAACAAGGCCGTAGCCAGGGCGCTACGGGCGTCCTGTTGCAGAAGTCGTTCGGGAAGCCAGATCGATTCATAACCCGACAGGAACAGGCCGACTTCGCTCTGATTGCCGGCCCACCAGAATTGCCCGGCGGGCGCGCCGGGCCGTGTATCGAAGATTACGGAGTGCGGAAAATACTGCTTGCGATAGACCGGGTCCCACCAATGGCGCGCCGGCATCGACACGCGCTGCAATCCGGACGCAATTTCGATGTCCGCGGTATTGTCGGACAGCCAGCGCCAGAACGGCGCCCATACGGCGTCGGCCTCTGCATCCGACAAACCCTGGAATGTCATCGCGATGTCGAGGCTGTTGTCGGGCCGGAAAGAAACCTGTTCGCCCCAATGCGGATTGATGAGCGCATCCCTTGCAAAGCCACAGAAGGCGGCAATCAGATTGCGAAATCCCGCATTGGTGTGCGCTTTCACAGTCCGGCCGACAAAGCCGAAGCGGTCCGGCAGCGGGTGGGTGGCGAGCGTCAGCCGCGTGGTGATGCCGAAACCTGCACCGCCGCCTTTCAGCGCCCGAAACAGGTCGGGATGATGCCGCGCATTCACGATGCGCACGTTCCCGTCAGCGGTGACGATCTCGGCTTCCAGCAGGCCCGCTGCGGTCAGTCCGCCATATCTGGAGAAGCTGCCAAAGCCGCCGGTCTGCATGTGCCCCCCGACGCCGACACTTGTACAGCCGCCGCCCTGCACATAGCGGCCATGCCGGGTGGTGACCGCATCGTAGAGCTGCGCGAATACCGCACCCGACCCCACGCTCACCGCCGGATGGGGATCGACAAGCCCCTCACAATCCTGCGGCACGAAGCTGTCATGCAGTTCGATCGTGTTGAGCTTCCGCGTCCAGATCAGCAGGCTGTCGGCCGCATTGGATTGACCGAGATAGCTGTGCCCGCCGCCCTTGATAACCAGCCGCAGGTTCTTCTCGCGCGCGAATGTCACCGCCGCCGCGACATCGGCCGCGCTCGTGGCCTCGACGGCATGCACGCTCGGCGCCGAAATCCAGGCATCAAACCAGCCGGATTGCTGAGTGCCGCCGGCCTGATCCTGAATGAAGAAGGGGTTGCGGAGATCGTCGAACGCGGACGTGCAGATTGAGCCGTTCGCGTCGCGTGTGCAGGATTCCAGCGGCGAGGTGACGTCGATCAGCCGCCCGCCGAGAGTGCGGCGCAGTGCGTCCCAGTCGGACGCGGAAGGCCAGCCCGGCTCGCCGGGACGCACGCGCTGGCGCGGGAGTGAGGGGGCGGCAGAGGCGGGGACGCCCATTCCCCAAAGGGCACCGGCTGCGGCCATGGACTTCAGTAACTGGCGGCGCTGCATGTATCCCCTTCATGCGGGCGTGGCGAGACGCATACGGTGCGGCGTCTGCCGCGGTTCTGTGCGTGCGCCGGATTCTGGACTTGGATTGTTTGTGAAATCGTGAACCGGGGGTGGTCGCGTCGGGCGCGTATGATACATGCGCCAGCGCGATGCCGTGACCGGCAGATCCGCATCACCGGCGGACGTGCTGTCTCGGCCCTGTTGTTGTGACGGCGCGGGCGCGCCCGAAGTCTCTGGCCGCTCGATGCCTTGCCGGTTGGCAGGGCGCGCGGAACGCCGGGCTTTCTGGCCAGCCCATGGCCCCATGCGCGGATTGGGTAATGCGCATGAGATTGTCAGCACCACGAACCGCCGAAAGATTCCGGCGTTCCGCGCGCGGTGTGTGAGGCTTGCTCTGCGGCAACCCCGGAGGACGAACGCCCCTCTGGGCGTCGCAGCTTGGTATCCTCCGCTGGGACGTGCAGGCGGCACGCCGGATCACTGCAGCTTGGGCCTCCGCCGCGAGCGCTACGTCCTGCGC
>JAEVZN010000224.1 GCA_023392205.1 Pseudomonadota bacterium | reverse complement strand
CGGGGAAGGCTGCTCCCCGAGCGGCCTTCAATATGCCGGCCGCTTCCTCGAAGCTCTGCGGCTTCGGCGCCCGTTCGACATAGGCGCGTATCTGCGCCAGGCCTGCGCCCTCTATCACCGGCCCGATGTCGTTCAGGACGACCGCCTTGATCGCGCGCGGCACCATTGCAGCCAGGGCGAATATGATCAGCCCACCCCGAGATGTGCCGATGAATCCGCAGTTCTCCAACCCCAGCGCTACGAGACCGGCCGCCACGTCGCGTGCCTCAACGGCGACATTGTAGTTGTGCCAGTCCTTGTCATGGTCCGAGCGGCCGCGCCCGCGATAGTCGAACACCACCACCTTCCGGGGTGTCTGCGCGTCCCTGGAAAGATAAAGTGCCAGCTCGTGAAAATCGCGGGCGTTGCGGGTCAGGCCGGGCAGGCATATTGCCGGCATCAAGGCATCGTGCCCTGCGCCATAGATCCGCGCCGACAGCATCAGGCCGTCGGGCGCGGAGAAGCGCTGTTCGATGAAATCCGGCGCGTTCAGGGCGCGCGCCCGCTCACCAGATCGGTGGCGATTTCCATCTGCCCCGAAAGCCGCATCTTGTAGACCTGATAGTTTTCCATCACGCGCTGAACATAGCTGCGAGTTTCATGGAATGGAATGCGCTCGATCCAGTCGACGACCGTATCGATATCCTTGCCGCGCGGGTCGCCATAGCGCTCCACCCATTCCTGCGCGCGCCGCGGGCCCGCATTGTACCCGGCGAAGGTCAGCACATAGGAGCCCGCGAAGCGCCCGAGCTGTTCGTCCAGGTAGCGTGCGCCCAACGTGGCATTGTAACCGGCGTCACTCGTCAGCCGCGCCGGCGCGTAGCTCAACCCCGCCTTGCGGGCCATATCCCGTGCGGTACCCGGCAGCAGTTGCAGGAGCCCGAGAGCGCCCGCACCGGAGCGAGCGCCAGCGTTGAACTCGCTTTCCTGCCGCGCGATGGCATAGGCCAGCGCCTTGCCGGGGCTGGCGATGTCGGCACTGGCGGGAATGGCCCCGACCGGATGGGTGAGCCCGCCGACATCGAGCCCGCGCGCTGCCGCCCATTTCCCTATCCTCAGGGCGAGGAAGTAGTTGCCCTGGCTTTCGGCCATGCCGGCAAGCAGCGCGAGCTCGCCGACGCTCGTCAGTTCCTGCGACAGCGCCCGGTAAAGGTCGGTGCTGCGGTAGCCATGACCGGCGGCGTCGAGCCGGCGGATGGCTTTGACGGCGTCGCGTGCCTCGAAGGTGCTGCGGTCGGCCTCGGTCGGGGAGGGCGGCTCGGCCAGCACCGTTTCGCGGCCGAGTTTGGCGGCTGCGAGCTGGCCGTAGAATGCGGTGCCGTAGGCTGCCGCACGTTCGTACTGTGCGCCCGCATTGCCGGGTCCGCCAGCCTCGGCGGCCCGGCCAAGCCAATAATACGCGCGTGACAGCGAGATCGGGCCTTCCGCGATCTCGGCAATGCGGGTGAAATGCCTGGCGCCGGCCTCAGCATCTTTCAGGCCCCGAAGGGCATACCAGCCTGCATGAAATTCGGCGTCCGCCGCCTGTGCGGGGCTCTCTGCGGCATGGGCTGCGGCGAGCTTGTAGGCCGTCTTTGGATCTCCGAGGTCCAGCATCTCGCGCGAAAGAACGCGTCTTTCGATCCACCAGGCATCCGGCTCCACCAGCAAGGATGCGTCGGTGGGCGCCGAAAGCATCACCGTAGCTGCCTCGTTGTACTTTCCGGTCCTTCTCAGGTGCCGCGCACGCGCGAAGATATATGCCGCCGATCGCTGGTCTTCCGGCACCAGATCGAGCAGGTCGCCGGCATTGCGCTCGTTGCGCGCGACAGCGGTGAAGGCGCGTGCCAGCTCCCGGCCGTCGGCAAGAGCTGCAACACGTTCCGCCGAGGCGATCCGGTCGTCATAAAGCATGCGCTCCATGCGGAAGCGATGGTTGAAGACGGGAATCAAGGCGCCGAATTCGCGAAGGATCGCCTGCTCGTCATGGGCACTCAGCTTTTGTGTCCGCCAGAAGGGTGAAAGGACCATGCGTGCTGCATCGACCTGCCCCATCGCGAGCCGGGCCCGGGCAAGGATCATCACACCCTCGGCCGTTTGCGGTGGCCGGTCGGCCATCGCGGCCAGAACCGCACGCGGTCCGGCATCTTCCCTGTTGAGCGCGCGTTCCATATTGGCGCGCAGCGCGTCGAGCCCGGGCCAGCTGGAAAGCTCCTGAATGGCTGCTTCGATCTCGGCACTCGATAGATTGGCTCCGCCGGATGAGGCGATGGCCCGTGTCAGCAGCCGATGCTCTAATGTATCTTTCTTGATGGCATCACGAATGCCGCGTGCCGTGCCGATCTCTCCGGAAGCGATGGCGTCGAGCCCGCTCCGCAGCAGCGTTGACGGGTCTGCTGCAAGCAGGTCGGCAGCCATACCGGCCGCCGAGAACGCCGCGACCGAGCCGGTGGCCATCGCACCGTCAATGGCCGAAAGCCCCGAACTCGCTTGCGGCCGGCTGAACGGGAGCGGCGCAAGTTCTGGCAGCGTGCTCTGCGCCAAAGCAGAGCTGCTCAGGAAAATCAGGAGGCTGGCGGATGCAGCGAGTGAGCTGCACTTCATCGATGATAACCTCTGTTTCAGAACACGACAGGACCGGATAAAACGCATTCTGTCGCCAATCGCTGAAAATGGCGTTAACGAAAGGTTAGCGCAGGGCCGGCCAATCAACGAGCCACATTCGCCCGCATCTTGCCGGCTGCAAGTGTCAAGACTATGGTGCGCAGCCGCGCTTTCGGCTAGAAGCCGGCGCAAAACCTTCACCCAAAGCCGCCCGAAGAGGCATCCCAGGAGTCCGCATCATGTTCAGAGGGTCACTGACCGCGCTTGTCACGCCGTTCACGCGGGATGGCGCGCTGGACAAAGATGCCTTCCGCAGCCTTGTCGAGTGGCAGATCGCGGAGGGGACGAACGGGCTCGTCCCGGTGGGTACCACGGGCGAGTCGCCCACGCTGTCGCATGCCGAGCATCGCGAGGTGGTCGAACTGTGCGTCGAGGTTGCGGCTGGCCGCGTTCCGGTCATAGCCGGCGCCGGCTCCAACAACACGGCCGAGGCGGTGGAACTCGTGCGCCATGCCGAAAAGGTTGGTGCAGATGGCGTGCTCGTCGTCACCCCCTATTACAACAAGCCCACGCAGCGCGGGCTCTACGCGCACTTCTCGGCGGTCGCGCGGGCGACCAAGCTGCCGATCATCATCTACAACATCCCCCCGCGTTCGGTGATCGACATGACGCCGGAAACGATGGGCCGCCTCGCTGGCGAGTTCGCCAATATTGCCGGCGTCAAGGATGCCACCGGCAAGGTCGAGCGGGTCTCCGAGCAACGCATTACCTGCGGCAACGACTTCATCCAGCTTTCGGGCGAAGACGCCTCCGCTCTGGGATTCAACGCGCATGGTGGGGTAGGGGCGATTTCGGTCACTGCCAACGTTGCCCCACGGCTCTGCGCCGAATTTCAGGAAGCGTCGCTTGCTGGCGAGCGCGACCGCGCGATCGAGCTTCAGGATCGCTTGATGCCGCTTCACAAGGCGATCTTCATCGAGCCGGGCGTCTCCGGCGCGAAGTATGCGCTTTCGCGTCTCGGGAAAGTCGAAAACAGCGTGCGTTCGCCGTTGATGACGGTGGAGGCCGGAACGGCGGAACGAATCGACGCCGCGCTCATCCATGCGGGGCTTCTGAACTGACGCGCCTCCCGCGCGTTCACTGATCATGGCCAAGAACAGCAACACCATAAACGGCAAGACCGTCGCCGAAAACCGCAAGGCCCGCTTCGCCTATGAGGTGGTCGACACCTATGAGGCCGGCCTCGTGCTGACCGGCACCGAGGTGAAATCGCTGCGCGAGGGGCAGGCCAACATCCAGGAGTCATACGCCTCGGTCGAGGGAGGTGAGATCTGGCTGATCAATTCCTATCTGCCTGAATATCTCCAGGGCAATCGCTTCAATCACGAGCCCCGGCGAAGGCGCAAACTCCTGCTCAACAAGAAGGAGATGGCGCGGCTGTCCCAGGCGGTTGAACGCGAAGGCATGACCATGGTGCCGTTGAAGATCTACTTCAACGATCGCGGCCGCGCGAAGATGCTGCTTGCCGTCGCACGCGGCAAGAAGCTTCACGACAAGCGCGAAACCGAGAAGAAGCGGGACTGGGCGCGCGAAAAGGGACGGCTTCTCAAGCAGCACGGCTAGCCCATGTGAGCCAGCCTAGTCGCGATCAAGAAAATCCCTTACATCCTTGAAAACGCTGACGAACATCTCTTCGGTCAGCCGGCCGGTATTGGTGTTGTACCGCGAGCAGTGATAGCTCGAGAACAACCGGATCGTGCCGAGGGTGAGAATGGCGCGAAGATTGGGAAAGCGTTGGATCGTCGGCGTCAGGAAATTCCGGCAGGTGTTGATCTCAGCGCCGACCGGCTTGTTTTCCGGCGGCACGCAGCGCACCGCATTGGTC
>JAEVZN010000136.1 GCA_023392205.1 Pseudomonadota bacterium | reverse complement strand
CTGGACGAGATCAAGTTCGGCTATGTTTTCCAGAATTATCGCGAGGCTCTGTTTCCGTGGCTGCGCGCCTTTGACAACATCGCTTATCCACTCAAGATGATGGGGATCCGGAAGGCGCAACGGCGCGAGAAGGTCGAAAGACTCGTCGCCCATCTCGGCGTCAAGCTCGACCTGTCGCGCTATCCTTACACCATGTCGGGCGGACAGCAGCAACTTGTCTCGATTATGCGCGCGCTGATCGTCGAGCCCGAAATCCTGTTTCTCGACGAACCTTTTTCCGCGCTCGACTATGAGATGACACTATTCATGCGCGAGCAATTGCAGAACGTGTTCATGGAAACCGGCATGACCACAGTGTTAGTCTCGCATGACCTCGAAGAGGCGGTCTATCTCGCCGATCAAGTGCTTCTGCTGTCCCGTCACCCGGCGCGGGTTGCGGATTTTCCGACCGTCGGCTGCCCGCGTCCGCGCAACGATGCCACGCTCTCCGATCCCGATTTCGTACACCTCAAGGCACATTGCCTGGACGTGTTTCAGCGCGAGGTGCGACGCGCATGACCATAGGTCGGTTCGACGCCTTCCTGCCTATCATCGGCGTGGCCGCTTTGGTCGCGATTTGGTACATCGCGGTGCATGGTGGTTTTGTCGATCCCGTATTGCTGCCGCCACCGCGCATCGCATTCGACGCCTTGTGGAGCGGGATGAATGGCGGGCAACTCCTCACCGATTTTGCCCGCACGGTGGAGCGCACGCTGTGGGCGACGCTGATCGCATCGGTGGTGGCGATCCCGCTCGGGATCATCCTCGGATCGCAGGAGCGGCTGTACCGATCGCTGGAATTTGTCATCGACTTTTTCCGCTCGACCCCGGCGTCTGCGATGTTCCCACTTTTCCTGGTGTTGTTCGGCGTGGGCGATGCAACCAAGATCTCCGTTGCGGCATTCGGGGCGGCCCTGGTCATATTGTTCAACGTCGCTTATGGCGTGATGAATGCACGCAAGACCCGACTGCTCGCGGCCAAGGTCATGGGCGCATCAAGGCCACGCGTCATGTTCGATGTGGTGCTCCTGGAATCTATGCCGCAGACCTTCGTCGGGCTGCGCAATGGCGTCTCGCTGGCGCTCGTCATCATTGTGGTGGCGGAAATGTTCATCGGCTCACGGGACGGACTTGGTCACAGTGTGTTCGAGGCGCAGCAATTGTTCGACATGCCGCGGATGTATGCGGCAATCTTTGCCGCCGGCGCGCTGGGCTACGGCCTCAATCTGCTGTTTCTTGTCATCGCACGCCGCTTCGTGCACTGGTCCGGAAAGTAACTCCCGCGATACTGTCCGCCGATTGCAGTATCTGCCTTCGCTCACCTCGCCGCACGACAACACACGCCAATCGCAACGCAGCCGGTCATGAGCCACCACGATCTCGTGCGCAATTCCGCCGTCGCACTCCGCGACATGATCCGCGCGCGGCAGGTCACGCCGTTGGAAGTGCTGGAGGCGCATCTCGCCGTGATCGCACGCAACAATCCGACCTTCAATGCGATTGTGACATTGGCCGAGGATCAGGCGCGCGTCATTGCAAAGGCGGTGCCGATAGCCGGTATCGAGTCGATGCCGCTTTACGGCCTGCCAATCGTCATCAAGGACGTGACGCTGACCAAAGGCATCCGCACCACCTTCGGGTCGCCGCTCTACAAGGATTTCGTGCCGGACGAAGATGCCGCCGTTGTCGAACGATTGCGGCGCGCGGGCGCGATCATTCTCGGCAAAACCAACACGCCGGAATTCGCCACCGGCGCCAACACCGTGAACGCGCTGTTCGGTGCCACCCGCAATCCCTGGAATCCCGATCTCAGCCCGGCCGGGTCATCGGGCGGATCTGCTGTGGCAGTGGCAACCGGCATGGTGCCGTTGGCGCAGGGCACCGATTTCGGCTGCTCGATCCGCATCCCGGCTTCGTGCTGCGGCATTGTCGGTGTTCGCACCACGGGCGGCCTCGTTCCCAACCGCGGAATGCGGCTGCCTTGGGACGGCGGGCAGGTGCATGGACCGCTGGCACGCTCGGTCGAGGACGCGGCTTTGATGCTGGACGGCATGATCGGACTCGATCCGCTCTGGCCGATCTCGGCCGCGCCGCCATGGACAAGCGCGCTCGACATCGTGCAACGCACCGAAGACGCGAAAGGTCTGCGCATCGCCTATGCGCGCGATATCGCAGGCTTTGGCGTCGACAGCGAGATCGACGAGATCTGCCGGGCGGCGGTGTTACGGCTTGAGGCTCACGGCGCGCATGTCGAGGAGATCGATTTCAGCGCCGCCGATGGCTTCGATGCCTACAAAGTTCTGCGGGGGCAATGGATGGTCGGTCAGCAGCTTGAGCGCATGGCGATGCTAGAGCAATTCGGTTCGAACCTTGCCGGCAATGTCCGCGACGGCCTGAATCTGACCGTGCGCGATGTGGCTGAGGCCGAGCATGCACGTGAAAAAGTGTGGCGACGCTTCTGCGAGCTGTTTGATCGTTACGAGGTCCTGATCACACCCGCTGCGCCGGTGCCACCCTATCCGGTGGAGAAGAATTATCCGGACGAGGTCGGCGGACATAAGCTCGACAATTATATCGACTGGATCGCGCCGGCTTTTCTGGTCACGCTTGTCGGCTTTCCCGCCGCCTCCGTGCCGGGCGGCATGACGGCATCTGGCCTGCCGGTCGGATTGCAGGTGGTAGGCCAGCGCTTCTCCGAGCCTCAGATCCTCGGGCTTTCAAAGCTCGTGCAGCGCGACATGCAGGTCGGCTGGCCAACGTTTGCACGATAACGTATCTGTGCGACGAACGTGCAGCAACTGTGCGCGCACCGCTTCTGATTGATCCCTCTCTCGCACGCAACCGCACACGCGTGCGGCACCGGTTCCGTTGCAAGAGGACCGCGCGACCGATAGCGTTACGAACTTGGCGCAAGCGCTTTGGTATCAAAAATGTTGGCACGCTGCATGCTTGCTATCGCCGAAGCGTTCCCGCGACATCTCAGGTCGAGAGGCTAATCCCGATGACACAAATTGCTTCGCTCCGCCGATCAAAATTCCGCCTGCTGGCATGCATTCAAATCTTCGTCGCGGTCTCGATGATGCTTGGCGGCATGCAGAATGCCAGCGCACAGGACGCCGCCTATCCGACGCGGCCGATCAAGATCATCCAGCCGACTGCCGCAGGCGGACCCAGCGACGTGCTGATCCGGATGGTGGCTGAAGCATTGACCGATCGGCTCGGACAGCCGGTCGTGGTGGAGAACCGGCCGGGTGCCGGCGGTGTCATCGGCGCGGAAGCGGCACTGCGCGCACCGGCCGACGGCTATACCATCCTGTCGGTGGGCAATTTCCATTTCACGACGGCCGCGTTGCGTGAAAACATGCCTTACGATGCGGTCAAGGATTTCACGGGCATCAGCCTGCTCACGCAGGCCCCGATCGTGATGGTGGCCAACAAGGACTTCCCGCCGAACACGCTCGAAGAGGTGGTCAGCTTTGTGAAAAAGTCTCCCGATGGAGTGAATTACACCAGCCCGAATTTCGGCGGCGTGCCCTTCCTTGCCGGCCAGCTGCTGATGAAAGAGACCGGCATTTCCCTACAGCATGTCACCTACAGCGGCAGCCCGGCAGCACAGGTCGATGTGATCAGCGGCCGCATCCCGCTCATGTTCGACATGTGGTCATCGGCCAAGCAACACGTCCAGAATGGAAGTCTCAAGATCATCGCGGTCGTGACCAAGGACAAGCTGAGCGACGCGCCTGACGTACCGCTGATGGGGACAAGCTTCCCCGTCTTCGACTTCACCATCAACAATGCACTGATTGTCGCAAAAGACACGCCGAAGCCGATCGTCGAACGGCTGACCAAGGAAATCCATGCCATCGTAGCCATGCCGGCCTTGCAGAAACGGATGCAGGCCTTCGGTCTGACGCCGGTGACTTCGACATCTGAGGAATACAACGAGCTCGCGACGCGGGAGTTGACTAAATGGCGCGAGCTTGCGAAAGCCAACAAGATCTCGATCAAATAGGCTAAAGGCGAAAAGAGGCCG
>JAEVZN010000015.1 GCA_023392205.1 Pseudomonadota bacterium | reverse complement strand
CGACCCTGGATGCGACCGATCCGATATCCAAGCAGACGGATTTCAAGAAATGCGCGGTGAAACTTCTTCCGGTTTATAGGCGCTTTCTATGGCTTTCGCAGCTGGCCTGACTGCCGGCGCGCTCATGTTTGCGGCCAGCGCCCTCTCGGCCGACGGCGTTCCGGACATCGTGCCGCGCGTCACTGGTGCCGCGCAGCCGATGGGACCGGTGCCGGCTCCCCCACCGGCGCGTCCAATTACGGACGACAAGCGGGTCATGCGCAATTACCCGGAGCAGCCGCCCGTCATCCCGCATTCCATCGATGGCTATCAGCTTACGCTGCACACCAACCGCTGCTTGGATTGCCATCGCCGACAATTTACCGAGGGTTCCGGCGCGCCGATGATCAGCGTCACCCATTTCATGGATCGCGACGGGCAGGTGCTCGCCGATGTCACGCCACGCCGGTATTTCTGCAACGCCTGTCACGTCCCTCAGACGGACGCGAAGCCTCTGGTCCCGAACGATTTCGAAGACATGGTCCTGATCGGAACGAAGAAAAAGTGAGCCGTACCAAATGAGAGGAATTTGGACTTGGCTTAAGGATCGCGCGATCTGGTTCTGGCGTCTTATCAGTCGGCCTAGCTCCTATCTGAGTCTCGGCTTCCTGACGCTTGGCGGCTTTACCTGCGGCGTGCTGTTCTGGGGCGCATTCAACACGGCGCTTGAATTCACCAACACCGAAAAGTTCTGCGTCTCATGTCACGAGATGCACGACAATGTTTACCAGGAACTACAACGGACTGTACATTTTTCGAACCGCTCGGGCGTGCGAGCGACCTGCCCCGACTGCCATGTGCCGCACGAATGGACCGACAAGATTGCACGCAAGATGCAAGCGTCTAAGGAAGTCTGGGGCAAGATTTTCGGCACAATCGATACCCGACAGAAGTTTCTCCATATGCGTCTGGAACTCGCCAAGCACGAATGGGCGCGGCTGAAGGCCAACGATTCTCTGGAATGCCGAAACTGCCATTCGGCGATCGCCATGGATTTCACCAAACAGACCCAGCGTGCCGCGGATATCCATTCGCGCTATCTGGTCAGCGGCGAGCGGACCTGCATCGATTGCCATAAAGGCATTGCGCACGAATTGCCGGATATGACTGGGATCGAGCCGGGATGGCAGCCCGACCCAGCACTTCGGGGTAAGGAGACCTCGGAACTTGACGACATCCAGGACGCATTGCAGCGCTATATCGTTGATCTCGCCGGCAGATAGATGCCGCGCTCCAATGGCGCGTTTGAGATCACCACCCCATTTAAGGGAACAGTGCTCGACGTGACCGGCAAGCCGTTTGCCAACGGGGATTTGCACTAGGCGCTTAACGATTCAGGCGCGTGGTCGAGCGTGAGCTTGATCGCGTTCTGGACGCCGGCGATCGCGAGAAGGCGGTGTTCCTGATAGCGGACTCAGGCAGCGGCAAAAGCGTGGCTTGCTATAAGAGGCTGCGAAAAAACATGGACAGTCGCGCTTTCTCGCTGGTCCTGAGCGACGAAGACGTCGCAGGATCGGCCACGCTCGACCAAGCACTTGAGAGCGCGCTTCGCAGGCTTCATCCGGCCCTCGCTCCCGGTGCCGGGGGTGCCGCGCGACAGCTCGGGACGCTGGCGCAGCCGCTCCTGATTACCGTGGAAAATATTAACCGGTCAGGGCGTGGAGCGGCGTTGATCGAACGAATTGCGCGCTGTTCGGAAGGCTGGCAGATCATCTGTCCGATGTGGCCGCAGGTCCTGTCATCGCTATCGAAAGACACCCGGAAGCGGCTCAATGCGAAGGCGTTCATCGGAATGGCCGTACCCGACAACCCCGGAATGGCCGCCGAGAGATATCTGCGTGAGGTTTGCGCAATATAGCGCAAGAAAACGTCTCCGCTCAGAATTGCACTTCATCTACTGGCGAGAAAGTCGCGCAAAATCGGGCGAAATTTGCGGCGCGCAAAGTTGAATTAGCCATTCAATTCCAGAGACCTATTTTTTTGGCGCGCCGGAAGGGATTCGAACCCCTGACCCCCAGATTCGAAGTCTGGTGCTCTATCCAGCTGAGCTACCGGCGCGGCGTGACTCGAAGCAAAAATGGCGCGCCCGAAGAGAATCGAACTCCTGACCCCCAGATTCGTAGTCTGGGTCTCTATCCAGCTGAGCTACGGGCGCGTGTCACGCGAAGGGGCAAGCCCGGGCCGGCGCAACGGCGCTTAGCTAGCCGTCCGGTCCCGCAATGGCAAGGTTTTTTAGGGGGAACGAATTTTCAGCCGCTTCGGGGCAGAAGGGCCGGTGCGGACAAGGACCTCAGGCGGTGGCGCGCTCCTCCCGCCAGGCATCGAGATCGACCGCCTGGTCGGGAATGGTCAGCCGGAAGGTCGCGCCGATGGTCCCTTCCACCAGCCTGATCTCGCCACCATGCGCCCGCACCAGTTCGGCTGCGATCGCAAGGCCAAGGCCGGTGCCCCCCGCCCGGGTGGAGCCGGAAAAAGCCTCGAACAGATGTTCGCGCGCGCGCGGTGTGATGCCGGGGCCGGTATCGGCCAGTTCGATCACCACCACGCCACCCTCCCTGCGGCCGGTCACCCGGATCTGGTCGCGAAGTGGATCGTTGGGCGCCCGCGCCTCCAGCGCCTGCATGGCATTGCGTGCCAGATTCAGCAGCACCCGGAACAGGTGGTCGTGATCGGCGTCGATATTCAGCCCGCGCTCGATGGACACGATCCAGCCGATATCGCTTTCCGCCGTCAGCCCCAGCGTCTCGTGCACCTCCTCGACCAGCCCCTCCAGCGGGATCATCCTGCGGTCGGGCGGCGCTTCCTGCGCACGTCCGTATGACAAGGTCGACTGGCAGAACTCGATCGCACGCTCCAGCGTCCGAACGAGCTTCGGGGCAAAGCGCTGCACGCGCGGATCGCGCACGGTGGACAATTGGTCCGACACCAATTGCGCCGACGCCAGCATGTTTCGCAGATCGTGATTGATCTTGGACACGGCAAGCCCGAGGGCCGCCAGCCGGCTGCGCTGATGCAGCAGCGACGTCAGGATGCTTTGCATCGAGGCCAGTTCGCGAACAGTGACGCCGATCTCGTCATTGCGGCGCGACACCCTCAGCGTGCGCGAAGGATTTTCCGGATCGGACCGGAATGACATGATGTTGCGGGTGATCCGCCGCATCGGCCGCACGAATAGGAAATGCAGTGCGAGATAGACGAGCGCCGCCGTCACCGCCGAGATGATCAGCGACAGAACCAGGATGTTCCAGGAAAAGCGCAGCATCGCCCGTTGCAGCGGCTCGTTCTGGATCAGGATTTCGAGAAATTCTCCGTCCCGCGGGGCCGGTCCGACCACCCGCAGCATCGCATCGCGCGGATCGGTCAGCCCATGATAGGCGCCCACGATCGCATCGCTCCAGGTCACATCGCGCATGTCGAAATCGCGATGCACTTCCGTCGGCATTTCCGACATGGCGAGCAGCCGCCGCGTCTGGTCGGTCTTCATGACCATGGCCTGCGCGCCGATGCTGTTGAGGATGTCGCGCGCGAGGTCGTCCGGCACCATGCCGCTCGGAGCCGCATAGAGCACCAGGGCGGCGGTGCGGGCCGCCGCCAGCCGGTCGTTGAGCCAGGTCAGCCGGAAATTGGCGATGGACGGGACAAAGATCATCACTTCCGCGATCATCACGAACAGGATCGTGAGGACGAGGAGCTTTCCGGAAAGCCCGAACCGCGGCACGCGACCCGGGCCTGACTGGTCTTCCAAGTCGGCCATCACGGTTTGCCAATTTTGGAGGCGGGCGACATCACCCGAACCCCCTCAAGACACCTATGATGCGGCGCAACCAAGGCTTCGTCAAACCCGGCACGAAAAAGTCGACAGCCGCCCGCTTCGCGGCCTCCGTCCGGGTGGGGTAGGGGAAAACCACATTGGTCATCGCGCGCACGTTCAGCCCCTTCGAAAAGGCGAGCGCCCACAGGGCAATCTGATCGCCGGCCCCGATCCCGACGATCGTTGCGCCAAGGATGCGGCCATAGGCCGTGGTCACCACCTTGATATGGCCTGTCGTGTCGCGCTCGGTCTGCGCACGGTCGTTTTCGTAAAACGGCCAGCGCAGAATGCGGATCGCGCGGTATTGCTCGCGGGCCTGCGCCTCGGTCATCCCGGCCTGCGCCAGTTCCGGATCGGTGTAGGTGACCCGCGGGATGACCTCGTGGCGCACCTTGACCGGGAGGCGAAAGACGATGGCCCGCAGCACCAGGCCCGCTTGATAATTGGCGGCATGGGTGAATTGCGGCCCGGCGACGCAATCCCCGATGGCGTAGACGCGCCGGTTGGCGGTGCGGAGGCTGCGATTGACCACGATGCCATCCGGCGCGGTGAAGATGCCGGCCTTGTCCAGCGCAAGTTCGCCGAAGGCCGGACGGCGACCGGTGGCGATCAGGAGATGGCTGCCCGCGATGGTGTCCGTTCCTCCGGGGGTTTCGAGAGTCACTGTAACAGCGTCGGAATCTGCGGCGCCGCCAGCCACCCCCGTCACTTTCGCGCCGATGCGCATATCCACCCCTTCAGCGGTCAGCCGGTCGATCACCACCGTCGCGCATTCGGGGTCTTCGGCAGCCAGCGGCGTAGCGGCCTCGATCACCGTCACCTCGGCGCCCAGACGCCGGAAAGCCTGCGCGAGTTCGAGGCCAATCGGACCGCCGCCGATGATGATCAGATGCCGTGGGCCATCGCGCAGATTGAAGATCGTCTCGTTGGTGAGATAGGGCACGGAATCGAGGCCAGGGACCGGCGGGATCACCGGGCGCGCGCCGGTGGCAATGACGAAGCGGCGCGCCTTGACGAGGGTCCGGTCGCCGACCGCAACCGTATCCGGATCGGTGAACCGCCCCACGCCCGCAATCACATTGACGCCGAGGCCCCGAAAGCGCGCTGCTGAATCGGTCGGCGCAATCGCGGCAATCACGCTCTGGACGTGATCGTGTACGCGCCCGAATTCCACATTCAGCGGCCCGGCATCGATGCCGAAGGGCGCCGCATTGCGCAGGGCATGCGCGCGATGCGCAGCCGCGATCAGGGACTTGGACGGCACGCAGCCGGTATTCAGGCAATCGCCACCCATCCGGTCCTTCTCGATCAGGACGACAGGGACGCCCAGTGCTGCCGCACCTGCTGCGACCGACAACCCGCCCGAGCCTGCGCCAATGACGCAGATGTCCGGCCGCAACGTCTCCATCAGGACGCCCCTTTCCGGAAGCACCGCGTGCGTGACGTCGCCTCGCACCACCTTCCGCCGGTCATCGCGACCGGTCCGGGGGTGCCTGGAAGCGCGAAACAAAGACCGGCACCAGGGCGAGACAGCCAAGCGCGAACATGGCGAGCAGCAATTGCGGCGTCAGCGCAGCGTAAAGATCGAAGCCGATCTCGCAATCGCTGCGCCCCGCCGCTTCGCATGCGCGGAAGGCTTCGGCCTGCGCTGCGAGGGCCGAATCGAGTCCTCGCCCGGTCAGGGCAAAAGCGAAGGTTGCAGGGACGATCCCGATCGCCGTGGTGGCGACGAATGTCGGCAGCGGCACCCGAAAAGCCGCGCCGGCCAGGTTGACCAGAAAAAAGGGGAAGACCGGCACCAGCCGCAGAAACAGCATGTAGCTGACCGCATTGCGGCGGAAGCCCTCGGCCAGTTTCTGCAGACGCGGACCGGCCCGCCGCACCAAAGTCTCGCCGAAGGCGCTGCGCGCGACCAGGAATATGACCGCGGCTCCGAGCGTCGCCCCCACCATGGCCGCGACCCCGCCAATGGCCGTGCCGAACAGGATGCCGCCGGCGACCGTCAGTATTGTCGCACCCGGCAAGGACAGTGAGACCACCGCGACATACAGCGCAACGAAGGCCGCAATCGCCCCGAGCACATGCTCGTTCACAAAAGCCATCAGTTCCGCCCGATGGCGAACCAGGGTTTCGAGTGTCAAGGCGCGGTGCCACCCCATGGCAAGGACCAGGATCGCAGCCGCTACCAGCACAATAAGCGGCGCCGCACGGCGCCATCCGGCGCCGTTTGGGACACCCCGATCCGGGTATGCAGGAGGCTCAGTCACACGATTCCGATCGGACATGGCTCTGGAAAGCGCTAATTTTCCAAAATAGCCTATACATGACCGGGCGCGTCAGAGCGCCCAGGTCACTGACAAGTGAGAAGAAATGCCGCCGCCGCTAAAGCCGGCGCCGGCGCGGGTCGCATTGACGAAACCCTTGCCATTCCCGTATAAGCCCCTCGAATTCCGACACTGGCGGCCCTCGCAGACTTGCGGGAGAGCGTCCCGGTGCGCTTCACCCGAAAAACCGGCATTACGCCGCGACCGCGGAGAAAGACCCCGTGAAACGGACCTATCAACCCAGCAAGCTCGTGCGCAAGCGTCGGCATGGTTTCCGCGCCCGCATGGCCACCGTTGGCGGACGCAAGGTGGTGGCGGCTCGCCGCGCCCGCGGCCGCAAGCGTCTGAGCGCTTGATCCCGCGGCCGCAAGGCCGTCGAGATGACGATGGAGCGGCTGCGAAAGCGCGCGGATTTTCTGGCCGCTTCCTGTGGGATCAAGATTCCGGCTGCGACCTTCGTGATGCAGATGCGGGATCGCAGCGATCATGGACCGGTCCGGGTGGGCTTCACGGTCTCCAAGAAGGTCGGCAATGCGGTCGAGCGCAACCGGGTGCGGCGCAGGCTGCGTGAGCTTGTGCGGCTGGCGTCAGAAGACGCACTGCAGCCGGGACACGATTATGTATTGGTGGGCCGGCGCGCTGCGCTGTCCGCCAATTTTGCGCAGCTTACATCCGATTACGGCAAAGCTCTGGCCCGCACCCGCAAGCAGCGCCAAGCCTTGAAGGCCAAGATACCCCGAACCGGCTAACCTGCGAGCCTGCACGCATGATCAACGACCAGAAGAATATGATCCTCGCGATCGGGCTGTCCGTGCTCGTGATCATCGGATGGCAATACTTCGTCGGCATGCCGCAGATGGAAAAGCAGCGCCAGGAGGCGCAGCGGCAGCAGCAGATACAACAGCAACAGCAGCAACAACAGGCACAGCCCGCACCCGGCGGCGTTCCGCAGCCGCAGGTCACCCCGCAACCCGGCGCCGCTCCGCAACCCGGCGCCGCTCCGCAGCCTGGCGTGGCGCCGCAGGCGCCGGGACAGATCACCCTGCCCGGCCAGCCGCTGACCCGCGAATCCGTCGTGGCCGCGGCGCCGCGTGTGAAGGTCGATACTCCGAGCGTGCAGGGATCGGTGTCGCTGCGCGGCGCGCGGATCGACGATCTGGCGTTGATCAAGTATCGCGAGACGGTCGACCGCAATTCGCCTCCAATCGTCCTGCTGGCGCCGCAGGGCAGTCCGGCGCCCTTCTATGCCGATTTCGGCTGGGTGGCGGCGGCCGGCTCGCCGCTGAAACTGCCCGGACCGGATACGATCTGGACGCAGGAAGGCAGTGCCACGCTCGGGATCGGCAGTCCGGTCACGCTCACCTACGACAACGGCGCCGGCCTCGAATTCCGGCGCAACATCACGATCGATGAGAATTACCTGTTCACGGTGCAGGATACGGTGCTCAACCGTGGCGCCGAACCCGTGACGCTGTACCCCTATGGCCTCGTTAGCCGCCATGGCCGCCCGCAGACCTTCGGCTATTACATCCTGCATGAAGGCCTGATCGGCGTCATGGGCGACAATGGCCTGCAGGAAATCGGCTACAGCGATATCGAGTCGAAGAAGCAGATCACCTTCGACACGACCAATGCCTGGCTCGGCATCACCGACAAATACTGGGCGGCAACGCTGCTGCCCGCGAGCGATGCCAAGCTGAAGGCGCGCTTTGCGGCCAGCGACGTCAATAACCGCATCGCATTCCAGACCGATTACCTGCTCGATCCGGTGACGATTGCGCCGGGCGGGACCGGCACCGCGATGGGCCGCCTGTTCGCCGGCGCCAAGGAAGTCTCCGTCATCGACGGCTACGACAATGCGCTGAAGCTCAACCGCTTCGAATTGCTGATCGACTGGGGCTGGTTCTATTTCATCACCAAGCCGCTGTTCTGGATGATGGATTACTTCTTCCGGCTGTTCGGCAATTTCGGCCTGGCGATCCTCATCGTCACGGTCATCATCAAGATCGTCTTCTTCCCGCTCGCCAGCAAATCCTACGCCTCGATGGCCAAGATGAAGACGGTACAGCCGCAGATGATGGCGATCCGCGACCGCTATGCCGACGACAAGGTCAAGCAGCAGCAGGCGCTGATGGAATTGTACAAGCAGGAGAAGATCAATCCGCTTGCCGGCTGTTTGCCGATCCTGATCCAGATCCCGGTCTTCTTCGCGCTCTACAAGGTGCTGTTCGTCACCATCGAAATGCGCCACGCGCCGTTCTTCGGCTGGATTCGCGATCTCGCGGCCATCGATCCGACCAACCTCTTCAGCCTGTTCGGTCTGCTGCCGGAGCCGTCCGCCTATCTCGGCGTCGCCATCGGCTCGTTCCTGCATGTCGGCATCTGGCCGATCATCATGGGCATCACGATGTGGTTCCAGATGAAGCTGAACCCGTCGCCGCCGGATCCGACCCAGAAGATGATCTTCGACTGGATGCCGCTGATCTTCACTTTCATGCTGGCGAGTTTCCCGGCCGGTCTCGTGATCTACTGGGCCTGGAACAACACGCTGTCGGTGCTGCAGCAATCCTACATCATGAAGAAGCACGGCGCGAAAATCGAACTCTGGGACAACATCCTGGAATTGTTCGGCAGGAAGCCGCCGCAAAAGCCCACGACCTGACGGCGCCGGTGGCGCAGATGGCCGAGGGCTTCACCGCAGCGGAGATCGAGGCCGGCCGCAAACTCTTCGCCGGCGACTGGCAATTCCTGTGGGCGGCGGCCGGGATGGATTCGCTGCCGCCCATGCAGGGTCTGGAGATTGCCTTTGCCGGCCGCTCCAATGCCGGCAAGTCGTCGCTGATCAATGCAGGCACCGGACGCAAGGCGCTGGCGCGCACCTCGCACACGCCCGGCCGCACCCAGGAGATCATCTTCTTCCAGGGCCCGGACGATCTGCGGCTCGCCGATATGCCGGGCTATGGCTATGCGGAAGCGCCGAAATCCAAGATCAAATCCTGGACCGCCCTGATCCATTCCTATCTGCAAGGCCGCGCCAGCCTCGCCCGCGTCTATGTCCTCATCGATGCCCGGCACGGCATCAAGGAAGCCGACAAGCCGGCCCTCGACCTGTTGAAGCTGGCGGCGGTGAGCCATCAGATCGTGCTGACCAAATGCGATCAGATGCCGGCCAGGGACCTTGCCGCGCGCGTCGTGGACATCGGCACGCAAATGGCAAAAAATGCCGCGGCCTTTCCCGATATCCTGACGACATCGTCACGCGAAGGCACCGGCATCCCGGAATTGCGGGCGGCCATCGCGCGGCTGGTGGCCGAGCGAAAATAGGGAGACGAGAATGCTGCATGTCTTGATCGGGATTGCAGCGATATTCGGCTGCCTCGGCGTCGTGTTCGCCGCTGCCGGCGCGCATTCCAGGCCGGGCAGCGGCCTCGACAGCGCCGGCCAGATGCTGCTTCTCCACGCGCCCGCCGTCATCGCGGCCTGCCTTGGGATCGCACAGGGGCTGGTCAATCGCCCCACCGGGTTGGTCGCTGCGTGCGCCCTGCTGCTGGGCGTAGCGCTGTTCGCCGGCGATCTGGCCTTGCGCGCCTATACGGGCCATCGCCTGTTCCCGATGGCGGCCCCGACCGGCGGCATGATCATGATCGGCGGCTGGGCGCTGCTCGCCGTCGCGGCGTTTCTGGCGCTGCGCTGAAAAGAAAATCCGTAGGTCGCAGGCCTTTCGGATCGGCGAAGAGGCCGCTAAAAGCACGGCGATCTTTGCCGCAAGGACGCCCCACATGACGGTCTCGCCCTACGATCAGGCCCGTATCCTTTCCGAGGCGCTGCCCCATATGCAGCGCTACGACGAGGAAACCGTCGTGATCAAATATGGCGGCCACGCAATGGGCGAGGAAGACGCCGCCCGCGCCTTTGCCCGCGATATCGTGCTGCTGGAACAGACCGCCATCAATCCGGTGGTCGTGCATGGCGGCGGGCCACAGATTGCGGCGATGCTCAATCGGCTCGGCATCAAGTCGCAATTCTCCGGCGGCTTGCGGGTGACCGATGCGGCGACCGTCGAGATCGTGGAAATGGTCCTGGCCGGATCGATCAACAAGCAGATCGTCAGCCATATCAACCAGGCGGGCGGCAAGGCGGTGGGCCTGTGCGGCAAGGACGGCAACATGGTCG
>JAEVZN010000604.1 GCA_023392205.1 Pseudomonadota bacterium | reverse complement strand
GCGTTGAAATCGTCGCGGATCTGCGCGTAGCTGTCGGTAAAGCCCTCGCTCAGGCGCACCGTCAGGTCGCCGGACGACAGCCGGTCGAGACCGTCGGCCAACGCGCGCACCGCAGCCGCCTGTTCTTCCGCAATCCGCGCCTGCTCTCGCGCATTGCGCTGGCGCTCGCTTTCCGATTCGCGGCGCTGCTCTTCGGTCTGTCCTTCGAGCCGCTGCTTCTCGATCGCGGCATCGCGGAATACGACAACCGCGCGCGCCATGTCGCCGATCTCGTCCTGCGAATCCTGATGCGTCAGGGTTACAGCGAGATCGCCGGCGGCAAGCTTCATCATTTCTTCGGTGACCTCGCCGATGGGGTGGATCACACTGCGCCGGATCATCCAGTAACCGAAGCCGAGCGCGATCAGAACGGCGGCAAGACCGGCCGGCGCCAGAACCCAGGCCCAGACCGAGCCGCGCTTGAGATCCGCGCGGGCCGCTTCGACCACGCTCTCCACATTCGACGACACCGCATCGAGAAGAACGATGGCGGTGCTCATGGCCGATTCATAATTGCCGTTGGCCAATTGGCTGGCCGTTGCACGGTCCGAGCCCTTGGCGGCCGCAACGATCTCGGCGGCCGTGTTCTTCGCCATCTCGCGGTTCTGGCGGATACTTGCCAGCATCTCCGGACTGACAATTCGCCGCGCGGCTGTCAGGCCTGCCATCGCTTCGGAAATGTCTGCTTCCAGCACGGCAATCTGGCCTGCATATTCGTCGATACGAAATGGCTCGGTCTCCGCCGGCAGGCGAAAGACCAGACCATTCTCCTTCTCCAGCATCACGCGGATCGTGCCGATGCGCTGCGAGGTCGACAGCGCAGCATCGACATCGGCTTCCGCATTCTGGACCGTGGAAATCAGGATCCAGCCAAGACAGCCCGCAACCGCCAGCGCGGGAATTGCCACCGCGGCTAGCGACATCATCGTTCTTGCGGCTATTGATTGTGCCGAAAACTGCATCCCATTTCCCCCCGGTCTTGGCGGTCAGGCCTTCGCAGCGCGAGGGCCCGACTCTGTTTGCAGTATTGGTTCGATAGCTTTCCGCGCTCCGCTCAGAATTCTTCCCAATTGTCGCGGTCGATGGCCGTTGCAAGCGCGGTTTGCATGCGGCCGACCGGATTGCGGCGCGCTGCAGGGCGTGACGGCGCGGTGCCACGGCTCACATTTGCCTTGGCCGGCGCTGCGGCATTCCGGACGGCGGCGGACACCTTGAAGAAGCTCACCCGCTCGTCCATCGCCGCCGACTGGCCTTCCAGCGCCTTGGCCGCCGATGCATTTTCTTCGACCAGGGCAGAGTTCTGCTGGGTGACCTCGTCCATCTGCGTCAATGCGATATTGACCTGACCGATGCCGGTCGATTGCTCTTCGCTCGCCGTCGCGATCTCCGACACAATGTCGGCCACCTTGCGGATCGATTCCACGATCTCGCTCAGCGCCTCACCGGCTTTGTTGACGAGATCGACGCCCTCCTCCACCTGCGTGGAGGAATTCTGGATCAGATCCTTGATGTCCTTGGCCGCCTGCGAAGAGCGTGGGGCAAGGTTGCGCACCTCCGAGGCCACCACCGCGAATCCGCGACCGGCCTCACCGGCCCGCGCCGCTTCCACCGCTGCGTTCAGCGCCAGCAGGTTGGTCTGCCGCGCAATTTCGTCGATCACGCCAATAATGTCGGAGATCTTGTGTGAGGATTGCTCGATTCGCGCCATCGCATTGACCGCTTCCGCCACCACTTCACTGCCGCGATCGGCGACCTTGCGCGTGCTGCCGGAGAAGCTGTTGGCCTGCCGCGCATTCTCGGCGTTCTTCTTCACGGTAACGGAGATTTCCTCCATCGAGGCCGACGTCTCTTCCAGGCTTGCGGCCTGTTCCTCGGTCCGCTGCGACAGATCGCTGGTGCTGGACGAGATTTCGGCAGCCGTATTGGCAACTTCGCGGGTCGAGCCCGCGATCGACGTGATGGTTTCTTCGAGCTTGGCGACGGTCTCGTTAAAGTCGTCGCGGATCTGCGCGTAGCTTTCGGTAAAGCCTTCGCTCAGGCGAACGGTGAGATCGCCGGACGACAGACGGCCGAGCCCCTCGGCCAGAGCACGCACGGCGGCTGCCTGTTCCTCTGCGACACGCGCTTGCTCGCGGGCATTGCGCTGACGTTCGCTCTCCGATTCACGGCGCTGCTCTTCGGTCTGGCCTTCGAGCCGCTCCTTGTCGATCGCGGCATCGCGGAATACGAGAACCGCACGCGCCATCTTGCCGATTTCGTCCGTCCGTTCGGCGCCCGGCACGTCGACGGCGTTGTTGCCCTGTGCAAGATCTCCCATTGTCTCGACAAGGCGGCTCAGCGGGCCGACCACGCCCCGCGCAATGGTGAAGATCCCGAAGCCCGCCAGGGCAAAGCCCAGAGCCCCGAGAATACCCATGATAATGGTGGTCTGCTGCAGCTTCGCTTCGATGGCAGCATATCCACGACGCGCGCGTTCGGCATAGATTTGCGCCAGTGCCTCAAGATCCTTGTTCAGGGCCGTGCGGACGCTGCGATTGGCTTCGTTGTCGCCCCATTCACGGCCGGCGGCCGGATTGATCTCCACGCCACGGCGGACGAGTTCGCGCCGAAAGTCCTGGAATTGGGCGACCCGCTTGGAAAACTCCTCGAATTGCGCGGCATCGTCCGGCCCGACAACGGCCCTCCATTCATTGATTACATCGCCGATCTGGTTGTTGTGACGCAGCAGCAGGTCGCCATAGCGCTTTGCCGCAGTCTGGTCCGGCGACATGTAGATGCCGCGCGATTCCATAACGACCGCATAGATCAGGCTGTTGACGCGTTCGACGTTTCGCGAGCCAAGGGCTGCGGTTTCGACCTCGCGCTCGAGCGCGAGTTGCGTGCGCGACGCAAGCAGCGACACTGCGGCAAGCGTGAAGATAATGACGGTGAGCGCCGCGAACAGCGTGTAAAGCTTGGTCGCGATCGTGAATTGCGGAAGTTTGGGCATTGGAGATCAGTCCTGACTAATTGGCTTGGCTGCGGTCGATCTCGCTACCCGGCAAGGCGAGAAGATTGGGAAGATCGATAAGCGCGATGAGAGACGTTTCGACGGTCACGAGGCCGGACAGGAAGTCGATCCGCGACGCCTGCGCGATTTTCGGCACGGCCTGGACCTGCTCGATCTCGAACGACACGATATCGAGCACCCGGTCTGCCAGCAGGCCGACCTGGCGCGCACCGACCTGCACGATGATGACGATATGGATCGGTGTCGCCTCGGTCAGGCCCTGACCGAAACGGCAGCGCAGGTCGATGATCGGCACAATGGCGCCGCGCAGATTCAGCACGCCGCGCACCGATTCCGGCTGGCGCGGCAGATGTGTGATATCGGACCAGCCCTTGATCTCGCGCACGGCCATGATGTCGACGCCGTATTGATCGTCATCGATGGCGAAGCTGATGATCTGGGTGGGCGCTGCCGCCGCGCGAGCCGCGGCCGAACTGCCGAATTCGGCCGCGGCCGTCAGGTCGGGTTGGTTTTCCGTTCTTGCAGTTTCAAGATTCATGACGCGATTCCATAGAATGCTGTGCCGGGAACCGCCCGGTTGGCCGCGCGCGGGCCAATCACTCGTTGAAGGAGGAATTCACGGGGAGACAGAGGACCCGTACTTCCGAAAATGCACCGAGTTCGTTTGTACAAATTCGGTCAAAATCTTTATCAACGGGTTAACTATGGGTTGTATGGGACCTTATTTTTGGTGCACCGCAGCAAAGGCCGCGTGGCCCGGCGTTCAGCGCGCCAGTCGCCGACGCAGGAAATCTGTCAGCGCATCGATGCGGGCAGGCCGCGGGCCACCCGGCGGCTGCAGCAGATGCAGCGCGATATCCGGCGGCATCCAGTTGTGCATGACGGCGACAAGTTCGCCGCTTTGCAGGGCCTCGCGCACCAGAAATTCCGGCTGAACCGCGACGCCAAGTCCGGCCAGCAAGGCCGGCATCAACGCATCCGCATTGTTGGCGCGCAACGGACCGTCGGTAGTGACAGCCGCCTCTTCGCCGGCGCTGGTGCGGAAGCGCCAGGTATTGGCTGACGGCAGATAGGCATAACCGAGGCAGTGATGCCCCTGCAGATCGTGCGGATGGCGGGGCGTTCCATGCTGCGCGAAGTATGACTTCGTCCCGACCAGGAGACGCGGTATCGGGCACAGCTTCCGCGCGAGCAGCGACGAATCCGGTAGCGCCGCGATCCGTAGAGCCACGTCGAACCCCTCCCCGATCAGATCCGCCACCGCATCGCTGA
>JAEVZN010000591.1 GCA_023392205.1 Pseudomonadota bacterium | reverse complement strand
CCGTTCTTCAGCTTGTCCTCGATCTTCTTCAGATCCTCGGGCTCCGGCTTGAGCGCTGCGGCATGCGACCACTGAAATTGCGCTTCCAGCTGGCGTCCCGTCTTCCAATAAACGTCGCCGAGATGGTCGTTGATGGTCGGATCGTCGGGCTTCAGTTCGACGGCGCGTTCCAGATGCTTGGTCGCTTCCTCGTAATTGCCGAGCCGGTAATAGGCCCAGCCGAGTGAGTCGACGATGTAGCCGTCATCCGGGCGCTGCTCCACCGCGCGGCGGATCATCTTCATCCCCTCGTCCAGGTTGACGCCCTGATCGATCCACGAATAGCCGAGATAATTCAGCACATGCGGCTGGTCGGGAAACAATTCCAGCGCCTTCTTGAAATCGGCTTCGGCAAGCGGCCAGTTCTTGGCGCGCTCATGGCAGATGCCGCGGAAATAGAAGACCAGCCAGTTCGGGCGCTGCGGCTTTTCGATGAGGTTGATGGCCTTGGTATAGGTATCACCGCAATCGGCATAATCCTTGCGCGCGCGTTCGATGTTGCCGAGCGCCATGATCGCTTCCAGATCGGCGGCATTTTCGGCGATCAGCTTGCGCAGATGGTCCTTGGCCTCCTGCGTCTTCTCCAGCGAGTCGAGATTGGTGGCGAGCTGGATCTCCGCATTGCGATGCAGCGGCGAATTGGCCGGAATACGACGATAGACCTCGATCGCAAGCTGCGGCTTCTTCATTGCCTCGTAGAGATCGGCGAGCGAGAGCAGCGCCAGGGTGTGGCGCGGTTCGAGATACAGAGCGAGCTGCAGATAGGCGAGGCCGAGATCCTCGCCGCCTCGTCGGCCAAGCGCCGAGCCGATGCCGTACAGCACTTCGGCCGCACCCGCCTGCGGGGTCTGTGCGAGCGGCGGCAGTTTCTTGCCGTCCTCCACGGCCTTCATCTCCTGCATCACCAGCGGATGGCGGGGCAGGACCTCGTTGAACTTCTCATAGGCTCCGAGCGCTTCCGCCTTCTGGCCCTGGCGCGAAAGATAGCTGCCATAGGCCTGAACCACGCGCAGCGCGCTGTTGTCCGCACCGGCAACGCGCTCGAGCCTGCGGCCGGCTTCCTTCTTGCGGTTGGCCACATCGAGAATCATGCCGGCATGCAGATCCTTGAATACGGCGTACCAGTCGGGTCCCTGCAGGCGGTCGATCACGTCGATGGCGGTCTTGGTATCGTTGGAGCCAAATTGCGTCCAGGCAATCAGCAGAGCCGCGGTCAAATCGGTCACGGGTCCGCGCACCGATTGCGCGATGTTCAGGCGCGCGGTCTGGTATTGCTTGTTCTTGATGGCGCGGATGCCGAGCACCAGACGGGCGGTCCGGTCGGCCTTGTTGATCTGGATGACGCGCTCGGCGAGTTTCACGGCCTCTTCGATATCGCCTTCGGCGAGCGAAGCGATGAAGGCGCGGTCGAGCAATTCCGGATTTTTCGGATCGGAGCGCAAGGCGGCGCGGAAATAGGCTGCCGCCGCCTGCGCATCGCGCTGCTGGCTGGCATGCCGCGCGGCGAGGTAATTGCCCGAGGCCGACACGCGCGAGGGGTCCGGTTTGGTCGGCGCCTGCGCGGCGAGCAGGCCCGGCAGCATCAGGATAGCGAAGGCGGTGGCCGCCACGCACGCGGTCTTGATCAGGTTCGACAGGATCACGTCTGAAAGTCTCCCTCGGGCGCGCCGCGGACGGCAGAGCCTCGGTGTCGAGGATGGCCTGTTTGCGCTGCGGTCGCAAGGACAGCCGCGCGGCCGTCCGACGAGGCTTTGGGCTTCAATCCGGCTTATTCGTGGCCGGACCCGTCACATCTCATTTACATATTTGGATAATTTGGCCCGCCCGCGCCCTCCGGAGGAACCCAGGTGATGTTGCGGTTGGGATCCTTGATGTCGCAGGTTTTGCAGTGGACGCAATTCTGGGCATTGATCACGAAGGTCGCATCCTCTCCCTCGCCGACCCATTCATAGACACCGGCCGGGCAATAGCGGGTCGAGGGACCGGCGAAGACGTCGTGTTCGGACGATTTCTGCAATGCCATGTCCGCGACTTTCAGGTGCGGCGGCTGGTTCTCCTCGTGATTGGTGTTGGACAGGAACCCCGAGGACAGCCGGTCGAATGTGAGCTTGCCGTCCGGCTTCGGATAGACGATCCGGCGGCATTCGCTGGCCGGTTTCAGACAGGCATAATCGGGCTTGCCGTGCTTGCGGGTGCCGAACAGCGAAAAGCCGAGCGTATTGGTCCACATGTCGAGCCCGCCGAGCGCAATGCCAAGCGTGGTGCCGAAGCGCGACCAGAGCGGTTTCACGTTGCGCACCGGCCAGAGATCCTTGCCGACCGGCGACGAGCGCCAGGCGTCTTCGTAGCTTGCGGGCTCGTCATTGGCGCGCCCGGCCGTAAGTGCCTGTACCAGATGTTCAGCCGCCAGCATTCCCGACGATATCGCGTTATGCGATCCCTTGATGCGCGGCACATTCACGAAGCCTGCCGCGCATCCGATCAGCGCGCCGCCGGGAAAAGTCAGCCGCGGCACCGACTGATAGCCGCCCTCGGTGATGGCGCGCGAGCCATAGGCGAGGCGCTTTGCGCCCTCGAACAGGCCGCGGATCGCCGGATGCGTCTTGAAGCGCTGGAATTCCTCGAACGGCGACAGATAGGGGTTCTCGTAATTCAGATGCACCACGAACCCCACCGACACCAGATTGTCGCCGTAGTGATACAGGAACGAGCCGCCGCCGGTGCTGCTGTCGAGCGGCCAGCCGAAGGAATGCTGCGCAAGGCCCGGCTTGTGCTTTGATGGATCGACCTGCCAGACCTCCTTCAGGCCGATGCCGAATTTCGGCGGCTCGCAATCGCGGTCGAGCCCGTATCTGGCGATCAGGATCTTGCTCAGGCTTCCGCGCGCGCCTTCCGCCAACAACGTGTATTTGCCGAGCAATTCCATGCCGCGCGTGAAGGCGTCCGTGGGCTCGCCGTCCTTGCCGATGCCCATGTCGCCGGTGGCGACGCCGCGCACCTCGCCATTCTCGCCATAGACGATTTCTGCTGCTGCAAAACCCGGATAGATCTCGACGCCGAGCGCCTCCGCCTGCGCTGCCAGCCATTTGCACAATTGCCCGAGCGACCCGATGAAGCAGCCATGATTGCTCATCAGCGGAGGGGCCATGAACAGTGGCACGCGGATGCTGCCGTTCTCGGTCATCCAGAAGAAGCGGTCGTCTGTGACTTCATCGGTGAGCGGCCGGTCTTCGGCCTTGCGCCATTCCGGGACGAGCCGGTCGAGGGCCGAGGGGTCGATCACGGCGCCGGACAGGATATGCGCGCCGACCTCGGAGCCCTTTTCGACCACGACGATATTGAGATCTTGCGAAAGCTGCTTCAGGCGAATGGCGGCGGCGAGGCCGGCGGGGCCTGCGCCGACAATCACGACATCGAATTCCATACTTTCGCGGGCAGGCAGCTCGGACATGAGATCTCCTCTAATCGGGGATCGTTTTTTCACGTTTGGGCAAAAGCCACAATTGCTCCGCGCAGGCTCGTGCTAGAATGGGTGGATGACCCCCGGAACAGACAAGGCGGCGCGCGATCTTCTGGCTTTCTACATCGAGTCCGGTGTGGATGTGGCGCTGGGCGAAGTGCCGGTCGACCGCTTTGCCGAACCGGCTGTGGCGCCTCCGGCCGCAACCCTCTCCGAGGCCGCCGATTCGCCGGCCTCGCCCCGGCGGCCCCTGAAGCCGGTTCCGGCCGCCTCCGCCATTCCGGCTCCGCCGCCACCGGACGCAGCCATTGCCGAGGCGCGTGCGGCTGCCCGCGCGGCGGCCAGCCTTGAGGACTTGCGGGCCATCCTGGAGACCTTCGAGGGCTGCGCGCTCCGCACCACGGCAAGGCAATTGGTGTTCGGCGATGGCGATCCGAATGCGCGGCTGATGTTTGTCGGCGAGGCGCCGGGCTCGGAAGAGGATCAGCAGGGCATTCCGTTTGTCGGCCGTTCCGGGCAATTGCTCGACCGGATGCTGGCGGCCATCGGATACGATCGGAAGGCCGTCTATATCGCCAATATCGTGCCCTGGCGGCCGCCGGGAAATCGCGATCCCTCGACCCACGAATCGCAGATCTGCCTGCCCTTCATCCAGCGGCAGATCGAACTGGTCGATCCGGACGTGCTGGTCTGCCTCGGCAAGCCGTCGATGGCGACCCTGCTGGGCGTGACCGAAGGCATCCGCAAGGCGCGCGGCAAATGGCTCACCTACAGCACCGGCACCCGCGATATCCGCGCGATGGCGACCTTTCATCCCGCCTATCTGCTGCGCACGCCCATCGAGAAGCGGTTCGCCTGGCGCGATTTTCTGGCGGTCAAGCGCGCGTTGGCCAACTGAACCTGCATGGCTGAAAACAAGACGGCCGGAGCGATGGCTCCGGCCGTTTTTCGTTTGTCTGTTGCGCGCCTCAGGTCACCGCGAACTTGACCGCGAATAGCGCCGCCAGGATCGCCACCGCCGGCGAAACCTCGTTCCAGCGCCCGGCCAGAACCTTGATGAAGACATAGGTGATGAAGCCGAGCCCGATGCCGGTCGCGATGGAATAGGTGAGCGGCATGGCGACCGCCGCCACCACGGCGGGCGCATATTCAGTCATGTCTTCCCAGTTCAGTTCGGCCAGGCCCCGGGTCATCACGCAGGCGACATAGAGCAGGGCCGCCGCCGAGGCGTAAGCCGGGATCATGCCGGCCAGCGGCGAGAAGAACAGCGTCAGCAGGAACAGCAGGCCGACAAAGACCGCCGTCAGTCCCGTCCGTCCGCCGGCCGCCACGCCGGCCGCGCTTTCGATATAGCTCGTGGTGTTAGACGTGCCGAGGCCGGCACCGACCACGGTCGCGGTGGAATCGGCCAGCAGCGCCTGTGGCATGCGCTCCATGCGTCCCTGTTCGTCGAGCAGCCCGCCACGATGGGCGACGCCGACCAGCGTGCCCGCCGTATCGAACAGGTCGATGAACAGCAGCGTGAAGATCACCACGATGGCGGCCGCCTCGAATACCCGCGAGAAATCGAATTGCATGAAGGTCGGCGCAATCGACGGCGGCATCGAGACGAGCCCCGAATAGGTCGCGAGGCCGAACGGCAGACCGGCCAGTGCGACGACCAGAATACCGATCAACGTTCCGCCCAGAATGTTGCGGCTGTTCATCGCGGCGATGATGACAAAGCCCAGCAGGAAAAGGATCGAGGCCGGCTGGGTGAGATTACCGAGAGTGATCAGCGTCGCCGGATGATCGACCACGAGGCCTGCGCTTTGCAGCGCGATGATGCCCAGAAACAATCCGACACCCGCAGAGACCGCGAGTTTGAGATTCATGGGTATCGCGTTGATCACGTATTCTCGCAGTTTGGTGACCGAGATCAGGATGAAGATCAGGCCTGAAATCAGCACGAAGGCGAGCGCCTGCTGGAATGTGTATTTGTATGTCAGCACCAGCGTGAAGGCGAAGAAGGCGTTGAGGCCCATGCCCGGCGCCAGCGCGATCGGGTAATTCGCATAGAGCCCCATGATGAACGTCGCGATGGCGGCCGCAAGACAGGTGGCGACGAACACCGCCCCGTAATCCATGCCCGCCTTGGCGAGGATCGAGGGATTCACGAAGACGATATAGACCATCGTCAGGAAGGTGGTCAGGCCCGCGACCGCCTCAGTGCGGACATTGGTGCCGTGTTCGGTCAGTTTGAAATAGCGGTCGAGAAATTCCGGGCCGCCGGCATCGCTCCTGCCGGCCGCCTTTTCGTTGATGGCCATGGTCTCCCCCTTCATGCCCCGTCCAAGCCACAAGTTTACCGGTCCGGCGCAGTGTCTTCGCGGCCGATCGGGACTTGTCCACCGCTTGTGCAAGCGAGACTCATGCCAATCGTGCAAGGCTGGGCTGTAAGCGCATTTCGCCGCGCCGAACGGGCTTGGCTTTTGCTGCGCGATGCGCATTTATGCGTCCGGTGCATCGCAACGTGGCAGATTCGCCGCGACCGGGATCGGGATTTGGGCGCGCCGCGCGCCCTGCGTCGCCCGATCCGGCCGATGCACTGGCCGACCGCAGGCTATTCCGCTTGAAGCGGCCCGGTGAGAAGAAGGAGCGACTCGTGGAGTTCGATCCTGTCATGCTGGCGCGCATCCAGTTCGCCTTCACCGTGACGTTCCACATCATTTTTCCGAGCTTTACTATAGGTTTGTCGGCCTACATCGCCACACTCGGCGTGATGTGGCTGCGCACCGGCGAAGAGCGCTATCACCTCGTTGCGCGGTTCTGGACCAAGATCTTCGCGGTTTCGTTTGCCATGGGCGTCGTGTCCGGCATCGTGCTGAGCTACCAGTTTGGCACCAACTGGAGCCGCTTCTCGGTCTTTGCCGGCAACGTGATCGGGCCGCTCATCGGCTATGAGGTGCTGACCGCCTTTTTCCTCGAGGCGACCTTTCTCGGCATCATGCTGTTCGGCTTCAATCGCGTGCCGCC
>JAEVZN010000552.1 GCA_023392205.1 Pseudomonadota bacterium | reverse complement strand
AGGACGGATTGACCGCGACGTCGAGCCGTCCGCGATCCGTGCCGACCGCGAATTCCAGCGGCCCATTGCGGCCGTCGAAATCCCAGACATCGAGGGCGGTGCGGATGCCCTGTTCGTAAAGGTCTTGGCGCTTCGAGAGATCGCGCCCGAACGCCACGAGGTCGGTCTCCTTGAAGCCCGAGCCGAACACCACCACCAGCCGCCCGGCGTTCAGCTGGTCAATCAGATTGCACGATTCCACCAGCCGCACGGGATGATGAATGGCCGGGTTCACCGTTGCAAGAATGAGCGTCGCCTGTTTCAGCCGGGGCGCCAGCGCGCAGGCGAACAGAAGCGAATTCTGATAGCCTTGGTTCTCGTGGAGATGGTGTTCGGTCAGGGAGATGGCGTGAAAGCCGCTGGCATCGGCATCGAGGGCGAGGTCGGTCAGGCAGTTGATCAGCGGAAGTTCGTAGCTTTTGTCCTGGACGCGGCCGCTGAGATGCATGCAGAATTTCATATTGCTCTTCACTTCCGTCATTCTTGTCGACCTGGCACCGGCGGCGACTGCTAGCACACGGGACTGGGCAGACAAGCGCCACACGGTTCTGCCTGCCCGGCCGATGATGGGCCGCTGCGTGCCCTTGCTGCGGCGGAATGGCGCGCTATCTATGCAGCGTCACGCGCCACGGAGCCGAAGCCATGTCGTTCCTGTCCCTTGCCCTCAATGTGCTCTGGATCGCCTTTGGCGGCCTGTGGATGGCGGCCGGCTGGGTGCTGGCGGCGATCATCATGGCGATCACGATCATCGGCCTGCCCTGGTCGCGGGCAGCGCTGAATATCGCGATGTATACGCTGCTGCCGTTCGGGCAGCAGGCGGTGTCGCGCGATGAATATCTCGGGCAGGAAGATACCGGCACCGGCCCGTTCGGAACGCTCGGCAACATCATCTGGCTCATACTGGCCGGATGGTGGCTGGCGCTCGGGCATCTGATCACGGCGATCGGGCTTGCCATCACGCTGATCGGCATCCCCTTCGCGTGGGCGCATCTCAAGCTTGCCGGTCTGGCTTTGTGGCCGATCGGCAAGATGATCGTGCCGATGGAGGGCTATCGCCGCTGACGCACGAAGAAGGCGGCGTCAGAACGCCGCCGGATAGACGCCGCCATCGATCAGCAGATTCTGCCCGGTAATGTAGCTCGCTTGTTGCGAGCACAGGAATGCGCAGGCCGCGCCGAATTCATCGGCCGTGCCGAAGCGCTTGGCCGGCACGCCGGCGATGCGCCTGTCGCGCGATTCCTCGAAGCTGATCTTCTGCCGTTTGGCATTGCCTTCGAGATTGGCGCGCAGCCGGTCGGTGTCGAAGGTGCCGGGCAGAATGAAATTGATGGTGACATTCGACGCGGCAACCGAACGCGCGACGCCGGCCAGAAATGCCGTCAGCCCCGCGCGCGCGCCGGACGACAGATCGAGGCCCGCCAGCGGCGCTTTCACCGTGGCCGACGTGATGTTGACGATGCGGCCGAACTTCTTTTCGATCATCGGATCGATGGCTTTCTGAATGAGTTCGATCGCCACCACCATGTTGGCGACCACGCCGTCGATGATCTGCTCGCGCGAGAGTTCGCGGAAATCGCGCATCGGCGGGCCGCCATTGTTGTTGACCAGAATATCCGGCTCCGGGCAGGCGGCGAACAGCGCTTTCTGGCCGTCGGGCGTTGCGACATCGGCGGCGACCGGGACGATCGTTCCGCCCTTGGCCTGCACGATGGGGGCGCGCGCCAGTGATTCTGCCGCGGCTTCCAGCCGCGCCGCGTCGCGGCCATTGATGACCACCTCGCAGCCCTCCTGGGCCAGCGCCAGCGCGCAGCCATAACCGAGCCCGCGGCTCGATGCGCAGACGATGGCCTTGCGGCCGGCAATTCCGAAATCCATGCGTGATCTCCGCTGTCCATCGTCGCGAGACGACATGCCGGACTGGATGCCCCGCCGGCGCGGGGCATGACAAGCGAAAAAGGCGGCACTCGGGAACTTCGGGCGATCAGGACAGCCGGGCGCCTTCCACCGCGCGCATGTCGTGGCCGCGCCATTCGAAGCCGCGGCCGAGCCAGGCATTCACATACAGCACCGGCAGCATCAGATCGCGCAGCATGAAGCAGGGGATCGACCAGCGCGAACGGTGCCAGCGCGCCTTCACGGTGAGCAGCCATTCGGTGCCGTACCAGACCGTCAGGAGCGCCAGCGCGGCCGTCCACATCGACACGCCCGCGAGATAAGCGAGGGTGATGGTGGCGATCAGCGGCGTCAGCGCGCCGGAAAAAATCTCCAGCGCGAAATGCGCCGGAAAGCTCGCGCGCCGCAACCGTGCCCAGCGGCGCTGGCGTTTCCACACGTCGGTCAGCCGGCGCACACCCAGCGGCTGCGGCACCGGCGGCTGCATCAGCCGCACCCGCAGGCCGAGATTGCGGACGATCTTGGTACAGGCCGCATCCTCGGCCGATTCGAGACCGAGCGCGCGCAGGCCGCCGGCGCTTTCCAGATCGCTCTTGCGCCAGAACAGCGTCTTGCCCTGCGCGAAGCCGATGCCGAGCGCGTCGGCGAAATATTGCCAGCGCGCCTGATAGGCGTTGAGCATCGCGCATTCCATTTCGGCGGCGAAACCCATCGCGCGGCAGCCGACCGGCGGCGAGCAGACAAGCCCGGTTCCGGGCGTGAAGGCCGTGAGCAGCCGCTGGATATAATCGCGTGGCATCAGCACGTTGCTGTCGCAGATCGACACCAGCGGATAGGCGGTCGCGCGCCAGCCCTTGAACACGTTGTTGAGCTTCGGATTGTCGCTGATGCGCTCGTCGCCGATCAGAAGCTGCGCATCGATCCAGGGATGATCGGCCATCATCAGCCGCACCAGCGGCACGGCGGCGTCGTCGGGACGCGCGGCGCAGAAGATCAACTCGTAGCGCGGATAATCGAGCCGGAAGGCCGAGCGCAGCGTGTCCTCGATGAAATTCTCGATGCCGCAGACCGGCAGCACGATGCTGACCGGCGGCGAATCCGGCGACACATCGGTAAGCGCCGGGCGCGGACGGCATCCGCGCATGGCAGCGGCCACGCTCGCCAGGTGCAGCGCAAGCGTGATGGCCAGGAAGAGCGAAAGGGCGGCGATGGCGACGGTCATCCGGCGAGATATGAATCGCCGCCGTGACACCGTCATGACGGCGCGCGCGACGGAATGCACGATGATCGCAAATCTCAAGTCACGCGGTCAGGCCCTTGTCATCAAACGGCAATGAGGCTGTGCGAGGAACCGCTCATGTTCGCAAGAGCAGATGGCCTATAGATCGTGCTGACACCGACCAGACCCCGACATTTCCGCACCTTGTTCATCTCCGACGTTCACCTCGGTGCACGCGGATGCCAAGCGGGCAAGTTTCTCGACTTCCTGCGCCATCACGATGCCGATACCATCTATCTGGTCGGCGACATCATTGATGGATGGGCCCTGAAATCCGCCTGGTACTGGCCGCAATCGCATAACGACGTGGTGCAGAAACTCTTGCGCAAGGGCCGCAAGGGCACGCGCATTGTCTATATCCCCGGCAACCACGACGAATTCCTGCGTGGCTATTACGGCACGCATTTCGGCGGCATCGATGTGGCCGAACACGCCATCCACACGGCAGCGGACGGACGGACCTATCTTGTGGTGCATGGCGACCATTTCGACCTCGTGGTGACGCAGGCGCGCTGGCTCGCGCATCTGGGCGACAAGGCCTATGAATTCGCGATCACCGTGAATCGCATTTTCAACAATATCCGACGCTGGCTCGGGCTCGGTTACTGGTCGCTGTCGCAATGGGCGAAGCTGAAGGTCAAGAATGCCGTGTCCTATATCGGCGAATATGAGCGGGCGCTGGCCTCGGATGCGAAAAAGCACGACGCGCAGGGCATCATCTGCGGGCATATCCATCACGCCGCCATCCATGACGATTTCGGCATCCGCTATGTCAATTGCGGGGACTGGGTGGAAAGCTGCACGGCGGTGGCCGAGCACCAGGACGGGACGCTGGAAATCATCCACTGGGTGACCGAAGAGGCGGGTGTGGAGCCCGCCGGCCTGATCCAGGCCCAGGCGGCCTGACGCTTGGACAGACTAGCCACGGCCGGGATAAGGTCGCCGCGCGAATCTTCTGGTCAGCCCGGCGTCCTCCATGAATGAACCCTCCGCTTTGAAACCCGGTCAGCCGGTCGGAGAGGTCTTGCGCGGCATTGCGGTCGCGATCCTTGCGCGGGCACAGGCGGTCCTCGACGATTCCGGGCGCGACGCGACCAAGACCGTCCACGAAATCCGCCGCGTGATGAAGCGCTGGCGCGCCCTCCTGCGCATGATGACCCTGCTGGTCGGCGACGAGGCTCGCACGCTCCGGCATCAGGCGCGCGATCTCGCCCGCAAGCTGTCGGTTGCGCGCGATGCGCAGGCGGCCATCGATGCCTTCCGGGATGCGGTGGAAAAAGATTCGGGCGACGACGACGGCGCGGTCTCGGACGAGGGATTGCCGGTCCTGTCGGCGCGCTCGCAGGCGACCGTCCATGCCAGGCTGGAAGGCCTGCGCACACAAGGCGAAAGGTCGATCTGGAACGAGGAACGGCGCGAGGAATTGCTGGACTACATCGTGCATGCCCGTGCGCAGGTTGATGGCTGGGCGCTGGAGAAGATCGACTTTGCCGATGTGGCTGATGCGCTGACGGTTACCTATCGCCGCGCGCGTGCCGCCATCCCGGACAAGTGGGACGAGATCGGCGACGAGAAATTGCACGAACTCCGGCGCCGGGTGGTGGAGCACCGCTATCAGATGGAACTGATCGAGCCGGTCTGGCCGCGGCTCGGGCGCATCTGGGTGGAAGAGGCGCAGCGCCTGCGCTCGCGCCTGGGCAAGTTTCAGGATCTGGTGGTGCTGGTCGAGAAAACCGGCCCGCACCAGCCGCTGGCACCCTGGCGCTCGCGGCTTGGCCCCCTGATCGCCCGCCGCAAGCGCGACCACACCAACGCGGCGCGCAAGGTGGCGGCGCGGCTGTTTGCGGAGCCCCCCAAGGCCTTCCGCCGCCGCGTCGAAGCCCTGTGGGAGGCACAGGACGAGGCGTGATATCGCCTGGTCACGGCTTTGCGCGATTGAAACCGCCGCCGGGAGGCGTAACCTGCCGGCATGACAGCCGCCACCGCCGTCCCGACCGTTACCATCGACGACATTGAAGCGGCCGCAAGCCGCATCGCCGGCATCGCCGTGCGCACGCCGCTCATCCGTTCGCCGTTGCTCGACGAACGGCTCGGCGCCCGCGTGTTTCTGAAAGCCGAGACGCTGCAACGGATGGGCTCGTTCAAGTTTCGCGGCGCCTATAATCGCTGCGCGGCCATTCCCGAAGCGCAAAGGCCCGGCGGCGTGGTCGCCTATTCGTCCGGCAATCACGCGCAAGGCGTGGCGGCGGCGGCGCGGCTTCTCAACATGCCGGCGGTGATCGTGATGCCTGCGGATGCGCCGCGGCCCAAGCGCGAACGCACGGCCGCGCTCGGCGCGCAGGTCGTGCTCTACGATCGCGACACCGAAGACCGCGCCGCGATTGCGCAGGAGATTGCCGATGCGCGCGGCGCGGTAATCGTGCCGCCCTTCGACGATCCGATGGTGATTGCAGGTCAGGGTACGATCGGCCGCGAGATCGTGGACGATTTGCTGGCACTCGATCTGTCGCCGGATGTCGTCGTGGTCGGTGTCTCCGGCGGCGGACTTGCGGCCGGTCTGTCGCTTGCGATCAAGGCGGCGGTGCCGGATGCGGAAATCTTCACCGCCGAGCCGGACGGTTTCGACGATACCTTGCGCTCGTTCAGGAGCGGCCATCGCGAACGCAACGCGAAGCTCAGCGGGACGATCTGCGATGCACTGATGAGCAATACGCCGGGCGCATTGACCTTTCCGATCACGCGGCGGCTGATCGGTCAGGGGGTGACCGCAAGCGACGACGAGGTGCGGGCGGCAGTGGCCTTTGCCTGGCGCGAATTGAAGCTTGTGGTGGAGCCGGGCGGCGCCATCGGGCTCGCCGCCCTGCTGGCGGGACGCCCCGATGTGCGCGGCAAGACAGTGGTGGCGATCCTGTCCGGCGGCAATGTCGATCCGGACCTGTTCTCGCGGCTGATTGCCGGATAGGCGCCGACGAGACTGGACGCAGCTCAGGTGAACAGCGCGATCCGTTCTTCCGGTGACAATGCGGCGAGATCGGCGAACGGATCGCGGCGCGGGGCTTCTGGTTTGCGGGGTTCGGGTGTCGTCCGGGCGCCGGGAATCCGCGTGGGTTCGGATTTCGGTGGCGCTTCGGGTATCCGCGGGGCGGGGGATTCAGCGGCCTTTGGTGCAACGTCCGGCGCGTCGGCGGCCGGTGAGGCGTCGGCGGTTCTGGCTTGCGTGACCAGCCTTTCGGCCAGCGCCAGTTCGGCCGACAGCATTTCGGAAAGACCCGAATCCGCCACCGGAGCGGGTTCGACGGGCTGCACCGGCTCACGTGGTTGCGCATTGTCTGCCGCATCGCGCGGCCGGCTGGCCCTGTCGACATGCCCCGCCAGTTGATCGATGCGCCGGTTCAGGTCGTTGCACAGATAGGTGGGGGCGCCGCATTCGAGCAGATTGGCGGCGATCTCGCGCAATGGCCCGATCAGCGCCTGCAGCTCCGGCACGATGTCTGGATCGAGTGCGGGCGGCGCAGAATGATCGAGGTGCGTGCCGGCAGCGGCGGCGATAGCGGGCGGCTCTGCCGGTGTCTCCTCGCCGGGCGATTTCAGCATCGATTCGATGCGGTCGATGGCGGCCAGCAACGTGCCGGTATCCACATTGCGGTGGCGGCGCGCATATTCGTGCAGAAACCAGCGCCCGCGCCCGGTTTCCATGACGGCGTCGAGAATGCTGTGATATTCGCTTTCGCTGTGCGGCGAGGACTCGCCGGTCAAGGCCAAGGCTTGCTCGGACATAAGACCTGTCGGCTGGTGGCTAATTTCTGCGCAGGGTCGAAGCTACGGGCAAGGGCCGGGCCATTCCAAGCCCGTATCGGACTGAATGGCAACGGAACGGCACTTATCCACTGACGGTTTCCGGTTGCGGACCGCGGCCTTCTACGCGGTGTCCTGCATCCTGATCGGGATTCACCTGCCGTTCTTCCCGGTCTGGCTGCAGGCCAAGGGATTCGATGCCACGCAGGTCGGGGCCTTGCTGGCGGCAACGGCGCTGTTGCGAATCGTGTCGGTGCCCGCCGCCACCCATTCCGCCGACCGGTTCGGACGCCTGCGCGGGATTATCATCGCGATGGCCGTCGCGACCGCCTTCGGCTTCACGGCGCTCGGTTTTGCCGATGCATTCTGGGTGATCGTCGGGCTGACCGCTTTTGCCGCCTTCGCGCATACGCCGGCCATGGCGTTGCTCGATGCCTATGCGCTACGCGGTCTGAAGGCGCGCGGCCGCGCCTGTGGTCCGGTGCGGTTATGGGGTTCGGCGGCGTTCATTCTCGCCAATCTCGGGGCCGGTGTCGCTTTCGACCTGATCGCGGCGCGGCATCTGATCTGGCTATTGTCGGCCGCGTCCATTGCCGTCGTTGCAGTGGCGATCCTGTTGCTGCCGCTGCCGCCTTTGCCACCAAGACCTGCCACGGCAGAGCCAGTCCTGCCGCTGTGGCGCAACCGGCGCTTTCTGGCGATCATGGTGGCGGCGAGCCTGATCCAGTCGAGCCACGCCGCCTATTACGGCTTCTCGACCATTTCCTGGAAAGCTGCCGGCTATGACGGCATCTCCATTGGCGCCCTCTGGGCGCTGGGGGTGATCGCGGAGATTGTCCTGTTCGCAATATCCGGCCGGTTGCCATTCGGTCCGCTGACATTGCTTCTGTGTGGCGCGGCCGGTGCGGTGTTGCGCTGGACGATCATGGGGTTCGACCCGCCTTTCTGGTCGCTGCCGCTGCTGCAATGCCTGCATGGCCTGTCGTTCGGCGCCTCGCATCTCGGCGCCATCGGCTTCATCGCGCAGAACGCGCCGGAGGGGCGCGGCGCGACGGCGCAGGGCTATTTCTCCGTGATGCAGGGGATCACTTTGGGCGGCTGCATGATGATGGCGGGGCTCCTCTACGAGCGCGTCGGCGTGCAGAGCTATTGGGCGATGGCGGTGGCGGCGGGGCTTGGCGGCGCCATCGCGCTGTCGGTGCTTACATCGGGCCGGCACGTTCCGGGGCAGGGCCTGCGGGTCCGGTGATTCAGGTGGTGCCGGAGGTCGTCGCGGGCTGATGCTCAGGCGCCGTGGTGTAGAGAGCCGTATCCGCCGAGCGGACCTGCACGCGGTATTGCTCGAATTGCGCCAGCACGTCGTTGATGAGTTCGTCGGCCGACATGCCCATGACATCGTAGCCGCCGCTGCCATCGCTGAAGAATGTCCTGGCCTCGTAGCGCGACTCGGCGAATGTTGCTTCGACCGTGGAGAAGGCGGGCAGCCTGTGGCTGACGGCCTGAATGCCATAGACGAAGTCGCGCACGCCTTCGGCCGGGATCACCAGGCGCACCCATTGCGCGTCTTCGTCCTGCTCGACCCGCGACTCGAGGCCGCGTGTGTCCATCTCCTTGGCCACATTCTCCAGTGCGGTCACGGCATTGCCGGTAATGTAGCGCGCGACATCGGAGGCTTTCGGCGCATTCAGGATCCGGCCGAGCCGCCGCCGCCAGGGCAGGGCGACGGCCGGGCCGGTTGTCCCCGGCTGACCCGGCGAGGTCTGCCGGGCAAGGTCCGCACTCATCCCGCGAAACAGCCCCAAGCACAGGGCGAGCATGATGACCGCGAAAGGCAACGCGCTGGTGATGGTTGCGGTCTGCAGCGCCGCCAGGCCGCCTGCCAGCAAGAGCACCGCGGCGACGCCGCCTTCGAGCACGCACCAGAACACCCGTTGCAGCACATGGGTATTGGGCGCGCCGCCGGCCGCGATCGTATCGACCACGAGCGATCCCGAATCCGACGAGGTGATGAAGAAGACCGTGACCAGCATGACCGCAATGGTCGAGGTAACGAGAGTCAGCGGCAGATATTCCAGGAACCGGAACAGCGCGACGGAGATGTCGTCCGTCACCGCGCGGGCGAGCGTGCCATGGGCAATCGTGGTGTCGATATGGATCGCCGAATTTCCGAACACCGTCATCCAGAGGAAGGTGAAGCCGGTCGGAATGAACAGAACCGCGATCACGAATTCGCGGATCGTGCGTCCGCGCGAGATGCGGGCGATGAACATGCCGACAAAGGGCGACCATGAGATCCACCACGACCAGTAGAACAGCGTCCATGCGTCGATCCATGGCGTTGGCTGATAGGCGTAGATGTTGAAGCTCTTGCTCACGAAGTTATCGAGATAGAGCCCGATATTCTGCACGAAGGCGCGCATCAGCAGATCGGTCGGCCCGACCAGCAGAACGAAGGCCATCAGGCAGATCGCCAGCAGAAGATTGAGTTCGCTGAGCCGGCGCACGCCGCGGTCGAGTCCCGTCATGACCGAGAGCGTGGCGGCGAAAGTTATCGCGGCGATCAGCAGGATCTGCGTGACCGGCGAAACCGGCAGGCCGATCAGATAGGCGAGGCCTGAATTGATCTGCAGGACGCCGAGGCCGAGCGATGTGGCGATCCCGAAAACCGTGCTGACAATCGCGAAGATATCGACTGCATGGCCGACCGGTCCGTTGATCCGCTCTTTCAGCAGCGGATAAAGACCGGATCGCAGGGTGAGGGGCAGGTTGTAGCGATAGCCGAAATACGCAAGCGACAGCCCGACCACGGCATAGACGGCCCAGGCATGCAGGCCCCAGTGAAAGAAGGTCACCAGCATCGCTTCGCGCTGCGCGGCGATGGTGCGCGGGACCGCTTCCGGCGGCGCGTTGAAATGCGTGAGCGGTTCGCCGACGGCGAAGAACATCAGTCCGATGCCCATCCCTGCGGCGAACAGCATCGCGATCCAGGTCGGATAGGGGAAATCCGGTTCGGAATCGTCGGCGCCGAGCTTCAGCGTGCCGAAGCGGCTGAACCCGATGATCAGGATGACGATCAGGAAGATCGCCACGGAGAGGATGTAGAACCAGCCAAAATGTCCCAGCACCCAGCCCTGGAGTGCCTTGAGTCCTGCCTCCGCCGCCGCCGGCGCCGCTGCGCCAATAACGACGCAGGCCAGGATGATCAGCGCTGCGCCGAAGAAGACCGGCGGGTTGATGGTGAATCGCGACAACGAGGCCGGTTCCTCTCTGTGCTCATCTCCACGGGCGGCGTGAGCATAGAGGGATGCGGCCATGCCGTACAGGCGCGCCCCGGTTGCTCCGGAACCCTCTCCCGATACTTAGCCAGTAGGGAAAGTTTTTCTTGACCCCTGCGGGCTTCGCTCGATACTTTCCGACATGGCTAAGTTTTCGACCGATCTGGACCTTGCGTTTTCCGCGCTGGCGGACCCGACAAGGCGCGCCATTGTCAGCCGTCTGTGTGACGGACCGAAATCCGTCAGCGCATTGTGCGAGCCGTTCGAGATCGCAATGCCGTCACTGCTCAAGCATGTGCGTGTGCTCGAACAGAGCGGGCTCATCACTTCGGAGAAAAGCGGCCGCGTGCGCACCTGCAGGATCGAGCCGCGCGCCTTGCAGGCGACCGAAGCATGGATCCACCAGCATATCCTGGCCTGGGAGAAACGCCTCGATCGCCTGGAACTCCATATCGAACGCATGAAGACCATGAAGAGGAAGAATTGAGACGATGAGCAACCCGTCCACGAATTCCGATTCACCCTGGCGCGACTGGCCGCTCGATCGTGAAATCGTCCTGACAAGGTTGATCGATGCACCCCGCAGCATGGTCTACGCGGCGTGGACGGACCCGGATCAGATACAGGCGTGGTTCGGGCCGGACGGCATGGCGATCGAAACACGGGAGATCGACCTCAAACCGGGCGGGGTCTGGCGCTTCGACATGGTCGCTTCCGATGGCACACGCTACGGAAACCGGATGGTGTTTCTGCGAATGGACGCTCCGGCGCTGATCGAGGTCGAGCACGGCTCGGATCAGGACGACGACCCCGGCCGGTTCAGGATGCTCGTCACTTTCGACGAACAAAGCGACGGCAGGACCGTCCTCACGCTCCGGCAGATGCATCCGTCCAGGGAGCGCCGGGAATGGGCCATCGGCTTTGGCGCTGTCGCGTATGGCGGGCAGACGCTGGCGAAACTGGCGCTTCACGTTGCGAAGGTGACGGGTCAAAAATGAGCGAATGATCCGGCCCGGATCATATCCACTGCGCTCGAAAACGCTTTAGTTGCAGACCCGGTACATCGACATCAATTCACGGCCGGACAGATAGACCATTTTCGGCTTCAGGCCGCCGCGCCGTTTCAGCCACGAGCGCACGTTACCCGGATACAGATCCCACAAGGCCTTGGTTCCGGCATGGCTCATCACCGGGCGGCCGTCCGAACCGGGATTCCAGGCGGCGTGGAAGCCGAGTTGCGCGCGGCGCGTCACGCAGATGCGGTCGCGCGGGACCACGCCGAGCACGATGGTACAGGCCGACAGGCATGGACCGTCGATGATCACGCGCTGTCCGGAATTGCGCAAACTCACATACGCATCGAGATAAGGGCCGATCTGACCGCCCTTGTCGTTCGAAATACGCAGATTTGCAGACGCATCAGTTACGCTCAGCGCAGCAAGTACTGCGCCGATAGCCGCCGCTCGGAATAGCATCCCTTCGACCCTCCCCGGTCACAAGGACGTCCCACTCCACGAAGGCTATGCGGGAATGCTGCGGCTTGCCAAGTGCGCATAGCACCATGCGTCAACATGTTTCGCGGGATAAGTCGAGATGTGTCGCGCGCAACACAGAATGCGCGTTACCGATTTGTCATGCAGGAACTTGAGTCTCATCCCCACAGGCGCGGATCGGGCGGTGAGACGATGCTGCCGTCATAGCGAAGACCAAACTCGCGATCGCCCGCAAGCAGAAGCGGGCCGTCGAGGTCGACATATTGCGCACGCTGCGCGATCAGAATGGCCGGCGCCATCGACAGCGAGGTTGCAACCATGCAGCCCGCCATGATTGCAAGACCCATGCGCTGCGCCTGATCGGACATAGCCAGCGCCTCGGTCAGGCCGCCGGTCTTGTCGAGCTTGATATTCACCGCATCGTATTTTCCAAGGAGGCCGCGCAGCGAGGTACGATCATGCGCACTTTCGTCCGCGCAGACCGGGACCGGGCGCGGAATGTCCGCGAGAAGATTGTCGTCGGAGACGGGCAGGGGCTGTTCGACCAGCGCCACGCCCGCTGCGGCGCAGGCGGCGAGATTGCCGGCGAGGCTGCCGGCATTCGATCCTTCATTGGCATCGACAATCAGCGTGGCCTCGGGCACCGCTTTACGGATTGCGGCGATGCGGGCAGCGTCACCCTCCGCACCGAGTTTCACCTTCAGCAGCGGACGCGCGGCGGCGGCGCGGGCCGCCTCTGCCATGGCCTCGGGTGTGCCAAGCGAGAGGGTATAGGCGGTGGTC
>JAEVZN010000464.1 GCA_023392205.1 Pseudomonadota bacterium | reverse complement strand
GAGGTCGCGATCATCTCGTCGGTCTGCGGACGGTCGCCCGGATAGGTCGTGTTCGGCTTGGCCGGATAGAGATCGGCGGTCGGATCGGGGATATCCGCGACCCGCTGTGCGGCGGCAAGCGTCGGGGACAATGCTGCAATGGAGCCCGCGGCACCTGCCATGAACGCCCGGCGGTCCAGGAACATATGCTCGGGAGTCACGAGGCTTTCCGGCAATTCCCAGCCGCGGCGGCGGATCACATTCATCGCACTCGTCCTCTGTTCCGAATTCCGCAGACGCGGCATCGCAATCAGCTAACGCAGGGAAGGGAAAAGCGGCAAATCACGGATGCGGGATGGCGCGCAGGTTCTGCTGCGCTCAGCGCAGATGCGCGGCGACGATCGCCCGGCCGGCCTCGATGAAATGCTGCGCCGGACCTTCATGCCCGATGCTCTGGGTACAGACCATCGCGCCTTCCAGCAGCATGAAAAGCTGGTCGGCCAGTAGTTCGGGCCGCTCGGCCCCCGCACGGCTGCACAGGCCGGCCAGATCGTCGCGGGCCGCCTGCTTGAATTGCTCGATCACACAGCGCGCCGGATGGTCCTTCTCCGGCAATTCCACTGCGGCATTGGCCAGCGCGCAGCCGCGTGAGCCGGGATCGCTCACATGGCGCGCGACCTCGATCAGCCAGCCGTCGAGCTGTCCGCGCGGGTCCCCCGGATGGGCGCTGTCCAGGATCTCCCAGATGTCGTGCTTTTCGGTCGCAAGCCCGCGCAGATATTCCGCCACCAATGCGTCCTTGGAATCGAAGTGGCGGTAGAGCGTCATCTTGTTGGTGCCGGCGGCCTCCGCGATCGCCTCCACGCCGACGGCGCGGATCCCGTGCCGATAGAACAGGTCCCGCGCCGCGGCGATGATCCGCTCGCGCGGGGGAATTTTCTCGACGGCGACGGCTTTGACGGCAGTGGTCATGGCATTTGCGATCTCGCGCCCAAGTTTGGGTCTTGACAGGGGTGTTACCGGTCAGTAACTAGCATACAAATGTTACCGGTCGGTACCAAAGTCAAGTTTTTACCGGCCGAACCGATGTCCAGATCCTTCGACCGGAGGTCCCATGAGCCTAACCGTGTACGCCAACTGCGACGCCGCCGAAAGGGCGACCCTGCGCACCTCCCTCACCTTTCCCGAGATCCTGCATGACCCGCTGGTCCGCCTGCTCATGAAAGCGGACCAGGTCGACCCCAAAGCGCTCGAAACCGAGCTGTGGGATATCGCCGCCCAGCTCCCTTCGCAGCCCGCCCCGTCGATCCGCCCCAGCCTCTGGCACTGCACCTGAACCGTTAGCCCAACCGTTTCCCGGCGGTGGGGGCCCACCCCCGCCCGGCGCCGGGCGGCCGTCTCCGTACTCCCCGACAGGGACGGCCGTCCGGGAACTTTCCCCCGCACAAAAATCCAAGGACCAGACCATGACCGCAACCGCCGCTGCCATCGCCCAGGCAGCCGTCTCCGCCCGCCCGCTCTTCGACACCTACCGGCTCGGCCCCATCACGCTGGCCAACCGGATCGTCATGGCCCCGATGACCCGCAGCCGCGCCATCGACGGCAATGTCCCCAATCCGCTCGCCGAAACCTATTACGTGCAGCGCGCCAGCGCCGGCCTGATCGTGACAGAAGCCACGCAGGTGAGTCCGCAGGGAGTGGGCTATATCCGCACGCCGGGCATCCATTCACCCGAACAGGTTGCCGGCTGGAAGCGGATCACGCAGGCGGTCAAGGCGGCCGGTGGCAAGATCTATCTGCAGCTCTGGCATGTCGGACGCATATCGCATCCGGATTTCCACGACGGTGCACTGCCGGTTGCGCCGTCGGCCATCGCGCCGGACGGTGAGGTGTTCACCGCGCAGGGGCCGAAGAAAATGGTGACGCCGCGTGCGTTGCAGGCCGCCGAATTGCCGGCCATCGTCGCGCAATTCCGCGAGGGCGCGGAGAATGCGAAGGCCGCCGGCTTCGACGGCGTCGAACTGCATGGCGCCAACGGTTACCTGCTCGATCAATTCACGCGCGATGGCTCGAACCACCGCAACGACGCTTATGGCGGATCGGTCGAGAACCGCGTGCGGCTGCCGCTTGAAGTCACCCAGGCGGTGATCGACGTGTGGGGCAAGGAGCGGGTCGGCTACCGCATCTCGCCAACGGGTCCATACAACTCGATGTCGGATTCCGATCCGCGTGCGACCTTCTCCCATCTCACGCAGCGGCTGAATGAACTCGGCATCGGCTATCTGCATGTCGTAGATCCGGTAAATGCCGGCAATCGCCTCGCGCCGCACCTGCGCAAGCTATTCGCCAACACCTTGATCGTGAATGGCGGCTATGACGAGACAAGTGCCAATACGGCGATTGCCAATGGCGAAGCCGATCTCGTTGCGTTCGGCGTGCCGTTCATCGCCAATCCGGACCTGCCGATCCGCCTGCGCGCCAGGGCGCCGCTGGCCAATGCCGACAACGCCACATTCTATACTGGCGAAGACAAGGGCTACACGGATTATCCCGCGCTGATGGGGTAACCGCAGGGATATTGCCTCCTCCCCTGCGGCAT
>JAEVZN010000455.1 GCA_023392205.1 Pseudomonadota bacterium | reverse complement strand
GCCGATATCGTCCAGCGATGCCTTGAATGCGCGCGCAGCAGTTTCCGTGATGACAGCTTCCATGCCGGCCAGAATGAGCAAGCCATCAGTCTGTCCGAGCGGGATCAGGCGTACGCCTGCGGAAATCCAGTTGGCGGCGATCGCGTGCAGGAAGGCCGGCAGCGCCAATTGTGCCGCTATCCCATGGCCGGCGCAGGCCGCGCCGACCGCGACGGGATAGGCGACGGGTCCATCCCAAGCCACTGCCAGTTGCTCCAGCGCATCGCACGGCCATGCCGCCTGCGTCGCCGTGACAAAGGCGCGGCCCTGTGCCGTGGTCTCAAGATGGCGTTCCTTCGACGGCGCAAGAGCAGCAGCGAGTTCGGCGACCTCGCGCAACGCGCAGGCATTCCGATCTGCGATAGCGCCATGCGTGCGCGCGAAAAGGATAGCGTCGCAGAATCCGGCACCATTGCTCATCATCCGCGACAGCCAGCCGCCAAGCGTCCCGCCATCCGTGATGTCGCCCGCTTCCACCGCCCATTCGATGCCGCTGGAATAGGAGAAGGCGCCGACAGGATAGGACGGCGACAGCCAGACCATGAGGCGGTAGAGGGCCGCGGCTTGAAGCCTTTCCCCTCCCCCCGCGAGCGCAGCGAGTGTCGGGTGGGAAAAAGCAGAACGCTTCTGCACGCCGCGCCCCTTCATCAGCGCCACGGTCTTGCGCTTATCGCTCATGGTCGTGGCCATGGTGGCGATGACGATGGCCGTGGGCGTGGCCGTGCCCATGCCCATCATCGTGATGATCGTGACGATGCGGGACAGTCTCCTGCGGGTCGAAGGGTGCGTGGATGGCAATCACGTCGGCACCAAGGCCTTTGAGCATCTCCGCAAGCACATGATCGTAGCGAATGCGGATGCGAGCGCCGACGAACTGCACGTCGGTATGCCTGTTGCCGAGATGCCAGGCGAGCCGCACAAAATCGCGTGGTGACTGAGTCGTGATTTCCAGCAGCGGCTCAGCGTTGCCGCTGACCAAGATCAGCGATCCGTCATCCAGCACCAGCCCGTCGCCATCACGCAATGTGACCGGCTTCTCGAAATCGAGCAGGATGTTCGTGCCCTTTTCGCCCGTCAGCACGATCCGCCGCCGCTGGCGGTCGTCGGCATCGAGGCTGACGCGGTCGATGGCTGCGGCCAAGCCCCAATGACCAGCGGCGGAGATTGTTACGACGCGACGCATAATCCAACCTACACGATCATCCGGCCGAGCGATGCGAGATCCTAGACGACAACCTCGTCAAAACAGAAAATACCGCTGCGCCATTGGCAGCACATCGGCCGGTTCGCAAGTCAGCAACTCACCGTCTGCGCGCACCTCGTAGGTCTCCGGATCGATGTCGAGCTTCGGCGTCGCGCTGTTAAGCACCATACTGTGTTTGCCGATCTTGCGGGTATTCTTCACCGCCACGAGCTGCTTCTGCACGCCGAGCTTCTTCGCGAGCCCGCCCCGCACAGCCGCCTGCGACACGAACACGACCGACGAGGCCGTCAGCGAACGACCGTAAGCGGCAAACATCGGCCGGTAATGCACCGGCTGCGGCGTCGGGATCGAGGCATTCGGATCGCCCATGGCCGCCGCCACGATGGAGCCGCCCTTCAGCACCATATCCGGCTTCACACCGAAAAAGGCCGGTGACCAAATGACGATATCTGCGAGCTTCCCTTTCTCGATCGACCCGATCATGTGCGACATGCCATGCGCAATGGCAGGATTGATGGTGTATTTCGCGATGTAGCGGCGGGCGCGCATATTGTCGTTGTCGCCACTCTCCTCCTTAAGCCGACCGCGCTGCTTCTTCATCTTGTCGGCGGTCTGCCAGGTACGGATGATAACTTCGCCGATGCGGCCCATCGCCAGACTGTCCGACGAGATCATCGAGAGCGCGCCGATGTCGTGCAGAATGTCCTCCGCCGCAATCGTCTCCTTGCGGATGCGGCTTTCGGCAAAAGCCAGGTCCTCGGCAATCGACGGGTCGAGATGGTGGCACACCATGAGCATATCGAGATGCTCGTCGATGGTATTCTTCGTAAACGGCCGTGTCGGATTGGTGGATGACGGCAAAACGTTCTTCAGCCCCGCCACCTTCATGATGTCGGGCGCATGGCCGCCGCCGGCGCCTTCGGTGTGGAAGGCATGAATGGTACGGCCCTTGAAGGCCTTGATGGTGTCCTCGACAAAACCGGATTCGTTCAGCGTATCGGTATGGATCATCACCTGCACGTCGTGGTCGTCGGCAACGCTGAGGCAATTGTCGATCGCCGCAGGCGTTGTGCCCCAATCTTCATGCAGCTTGAGCGCACAGGCGCCTGCCTTGACCATCTCTTCGAGCGCCGCCGGGCGCGCTGCGTTTCCCTTTCCGGCAAAGGCCAGGTTGATCGGAAAGGCATCCGCCGCCTGAATCATGCGCGCGATATGAAACGGCCCCGGGGTACATGTTGTGGCATTGGTACCCGCCGCAGGTCCTGTGCCACCGCCAAGCATTGTTGTCAGCCCGGACATCAGCGCATCGTCGATTTGCTGCGGACAGATGAAGTGAATATGCGCGTCGAAGCCGCCCGCGGTGACGATCTTGCCCTCGCCGGCAATTGCCTCCGTGCCCGGCCCGACCACGATATTGACGCCGGGCTGGATATCGGGATTGCCGGCCTTGCCGATGGCGTGGATTTTTCCGTCCCTGAGTCCGATATCGGCCTTCACCACCCCCCAGTGGTCGAGGATAAGCGCATTGGTGATGACGGTATCGACCGCGCCCTGCCGGTTGGTCATCTGCGACTGGCCCATGCCATCGCGGATCACCTTGCCGCCACCGAACTTCACCTC
>JAEVZN010000453.1 GCA_023392205.1 Pseudomonadota bacterium | reverse complement strand
CTTGTCACCATGGCGCGATCCAGCCGGCGCTTGGGCGCAAACAGTCCCGGGGTATCGACAAAGATGAGCTGGGACTTCCCCTCGATAGCGATCCCGCGCACCGGCATACGGGTGGTCTGCACCTTGTGACTGACAATCGAGACCTTTGTGCCGACCAGCGCGTTGATCAGGGTCGACTTGCCTGCATTCGGCGCACCAATGAGCGCGACAAACCCGCATCTTGTCGGGGCATCATTTTCTGGATGAACATCTTCATCCTCGACATCAGCCATCTGCACGAACCCCTTCCTGCTGCAGCAAGGCCGTAGCGGCAGCCTGCTCGGCCGCGCGCTTGGACCTGCCACGCCCTTCGGCGGCTGCGCGCTCCGGCAGAGACACCGAAACCCTGAACACCGGATCGTGGTGCGGGCCGGTGCGCTCAATCTCCCTATAGGACGGGGTCGGCAGGCCACGCGCCTGCGCCCATTCCTGAAGCACGGTCTTCGGATCCCGCAGCGGGCGCGCCGGCGTACGCATGCGGTCCACCCAGAACCTTGCGACAAAGGCTTTGGCCGCATCGTAACCGCCGTCCAGGAAGACCGCTCCGATCAGCGATTCACACACGTCCGCGAGGATCGCAATGCGCGCCCGCCCGCCCGCCTTGGCTTCCGACGCGCCGATCCGCAGCGACGCGCCCAAATCGATCGCCCGGGCCACATCCGCACAGGATTCCCGCCGCACCAGATCGGCAAGCCGACGGGATAACTCCCCCTCCTCGGCCTTGGGAAACGCTGCGAAGAGCATTTCCGAGACGGCGAGACCAAGCACATGGTCGCCCAGAAATTCGAGGCGCTGGTAGCTCGAGGCGCGCGCCTGCCCCTTCAGGGCGGAGATATGGGTCAAGGCGCGCTCCAGAAGCGCGGGATCGGCGAAGCGGTAGCCGATGGTCGTTTCCAGCGCGCTCGCAGGGGGAGCCTTCGCCCGCTTCTTTCGAACCGCTTTCTGTACAGCAACGGACTCGCCCGCGGCACCCGGCACAGCATCGCGCGCCTTGGCGGACGGTTTCACGCGCGCCACCTTCTTGCGCCTGGGTGCAGCGCCGCGGCCGTTTGCGTCCTGGTCTGCCTGTGCGCTCATCGAACGAGAGATAAACGACGGCCCCAGCGGATTGACCATGGCCAGCGCCACACCTGCCAGGCGCGTTCGCCTTCGGCCACCGAGAAGAAGATGATCTGCGCTTTCCCTACGAGATTGGCGTAAGGCACATAGCCGACCTGGCTCAGTACGCGGCTGTCGGTGGAATTGTCCCGGTTGTCGCCCATCATGAAATAATGGCCGGCGGGGACCAGATATTCCGGCGTATTGTCGTAGAACCCGTTGTCCTGCAGATCGAGGGTCGTGTAGCTGACGCCATTGGGCAGGGTCTCGCGCCAGCGCTTGACGCGGATCGCGCGGTCCGATTCTTCGGTCTCGATATAATCCGGCATCCGCTCGCGTTTTACCGGCTCGCCGTTGATATGCAGCAGGCCGCTGATCATCTGCACGCGGTCGCCGGGCATTCCGATCACCCGCTTGATGTAATCGGTCGAGTCGTCCTTCGGCAGCCGAAACACCGTAACGTCCCCACGGTCCGGCTGCGAGCCGAAGATGCGGCCCGTGAACAGCGGCGGCGAAAACGGAAACGAATACATGCTGTACCCGTAGGAATATTTCGAGACGAACAGATAATCCCCGACCAGCAGGGTTTCCTTCATCGAACCGGACGGAATGTTGAAGGGCTGAAACAGGAACGTGCGGATCACGAGGGCTATGATCAGCGCGTGAACGATCACACGGACCGTCTCGCCGAATCCGCCTTCCTTCCGCTTGGTGCTGGTCACGCTCATGGGCCTCATGTCCGGGAAATTTGCGGATGTTGTAGCGGCTGGAACGCGGCCACGCAACGAAACGCGGATTTGCACTTAACCTGTTGCGCGATATCGGCAATCCGCTCCTGAGAGCGGCTCAGGAATGGGCTTGCGGCACGGCGGAGATGATCACGATGGCTTGGGCCAGCGGATATTCATCCGTCAGGCTGATATCGATTCTTGCCTCGAAACCCGGCGGCGTGATCGCCTTGAGGCGTTCCTGTGCACCGCCTGTCAGCGCCATGGTCGGCCTGCCGGACGGCAGGTTGACCACCCCCATGTCGCGAAAGAACACGCCCTGGCGAAAACCGGTTCCCAGCGCTTTCGAGCAGGCTTCCTTGGCCGCAAAGCGCTTGGCATAGGTATCGATGCGGGTAGCGCGCCGCTCCGCCTTGGCGCGTTCGATGGGCGTGAATATTCGCTGGATGAAGCGGTCGCCGTGACGGTCGAGCACTTTCTCGATCCGCCTGATGTCGACCAGATCGGAACCCAATCCGAGGATCATGCTGCCCGTCCGTTTGCGCGTCCGCGCGTCATCGCGGCGCGCATGGTTCTGATTGCCGCATCCAACCCTGTGAAGACGGCTTCGCCGATCAGGAAATGACCGATATTGAGTTCTGCCAGTTCCGGCAGGGCCGAGATCGTTTCCGCGCTCGAGAAATCAAGTCCGTGACCGGCATGGACCTCAAGGCCCATCGAACTGGCAAGATTTGCGCCGGCCCGTATGCGCTGGAATTCGCGTGCCGCTCCGGCCTCGTCGCCATGCGCCAGCGCCTCGCACCAGGCGCCGGTGTGAATTTCGATCACCGGTGCTCCAGCATCGCGCGCGGCTTCGATCTGCACGGGGTCGGCAGCGATGAACAGCGACACACGGATCCCCTCATC
>JAEVZN010000423.1 GCA_023392205.1 Pseudomonadota bacterium | reverse complement strand
CAACCGTATCGATCGGGCCGCCGGGTGCGACGGTGACGAGCATGCGGATGGGTTTGTTCGGGTAGGGCTGAGCGCTAGCCGCCGTGCCAAACGCAGCAAAAAGACAAACGAAAAAAAGCGCTTTGACTGCTTTCACGCGAACCTCCCGTAAATGGATCCCTTGGCGCGGAATCTCTGATGTCTTCAATTGTATCGCAATGCGGGATACCGCGATCCGGTCCCTTTGTTGCGCTGCGCATTTTTGAGCGCGATCAAATTATCGGGTCGCAAGGCATCGCGAGTCAATCGAAAGGCGGCAACTTGACAGAAATAATGATCATGCTCAGAAATGCTGCGATCAGCGTTTAAGATCGCAACTGCCGACAACCTGCAGCAGCAGGCATGCAGGCAACAGCGCAGCAGGAAGGCGGGGCAATAGGTCGCGCCGTCTCAAGCACCGCAAAACTCATCTGCGGCATCGGGTGATATCTTGATCGGATTTCTGCATCTCTGCCGAGCCCAGCCATGATCAACGTCCTGCTGGTGGCGGAACTGACCCCTGCTGTGCGCGAGACTTATGCGTCCGCGATTGCGGCTGCGTTTCCCGAAGTCAGGGTGCAGACTGCAGCGAGCCGGCAGGACGCCTTCGCGTATCTGGGCGATGCCGATGTTCTACTGACCTTCACCCCGATGATGTCGGACGCGATGCTGCAGGCGGCGCCGCGGCTCAAATGGATTCAGGCGCTCGGCACGGGCGTGGACAATCTCATCGATTTGCCGTCGCTCCGCCCCGACGTCGTCGTGACGAACATGCGCGGCATTCATGGCGCGCCCGTTGCGGAAGCGGCACTCGCATCCATGCTGGCCTTGAGTCGCGGATTGCCGGATTTTGTCAGAAATCAGGATCAGGCGCTGTGGAAGCGATGGCCCGCGCGTCTGTTGAACGCAAAGACTGTTGGCATTCTCGGAATTGGAGTGATCGCGGAAACGCTGGCGCCGATCTGCAAGGCCTTTGGTATGGAGGTCCTGGGCTTTTCATCCGAGCCGCGCAATGTGCCGGGATTCGATGCCGTATACCGGCGCAGCGAATTGATGGCTATGGCTGAACGACTGGATTATTTCGTTCTGCTTGAGCCGCTGACCGACGCGACCCGCAACATTGTCGATAACCGTATGCTGGCGGCGATGAAGCCATCGGCCTTTCTGATCAACCTTGCGCGGGGCGGTCTGGTGGACGAAACGGCACTCGCTGAGGCACTCAAGGCTGGGACAATCGCCGGTGCGGCGCTGGACGTTTTCAACGAGGAACCGCTGCCTGCGGACAATCCGCTCTGGCACCTGAAGAATATTCTGATCACCACACATCAGGGCGGCTTTTGCGACGTTTATCCGAAGCTCGCCTTGCCGATCATTTCACAAAATCTCCGGCTGTTCCTGGACGGCCGGATGGATCAGATGGTCAATCGCGTTCACCGCTAGCAGGTTCGAAGCATCATGCAGCTTTCAGAGAGACTTAATCACCCCATATCGATGGCCGAGCTTGAGCGCCGCTGGGCGGCGATCCGCAAAGCCATGACCGAGGCCAACATCGACGTTCTGGTGATCCAGAACAACAACGACCATATGGGCGGTTACGTGAAGTATTTCACCGACCTGCCGGCCACCAACGGATATCCGGTCACCGTTATTTTTCCGCGTGACGATGACATGACCCTGATCGGGCAGGGGCCATTCGAGAAGAAGCAGAGCTTGCCGCATGAAGGCGACGGCGTGCGCCGTGGCATTAAGACATGGTTGACAACCCCGAGCTACGCATCCGCCCATTACACTGCCGCCTACGATGCCAAACTCGCGGACGAGGCACTTCAGGGATACGGACGCGCGACGGTCGGTCTTGTCGGCACCTATCAGATGTCGGTCGCAGTGGCGGATCATCTGCGGGACAACAGTCTGAAGAACTCAAAGATCGTCGAGGCGAGCGATCTCGTCGACCGGATCAAGGTGATCAAGAGCCCCGAGGAGATCGAGGCGGTCAAGGCGACCGCGAAGATGCAGGATGGCGCCATGAAGGCGGCTTTCGATGCGATCAGGCCGGGAATGCGGGATACGGATGTCGCGGCGATCGCGCAGGAATACAGCCAGCGTCATGGCAGCGAAAACGGCATCTATCTCTGCGCATCGGCGCCGATCGGCTCGCCATCCCAGCTTGCACAGCGGCATTATCAGAACCGGACCCTGAAGGAAGGGGACTACTTCGTCCTGCTCGTGGAGGATAACGGTCCCGGTGGGTTCTACACCGAACTCGGCCGCACCTGCGTGCTGGGAAAAGTGCCAGAGCAGATGAGGGACGAATTCCAGTTCACGCTCGAGGCGCGCAAGTTCACTCTCGACCGGCTCGTTCCCGGAGCATCATGCGCGGATATCTGGGCCGCCTATAACGATTTCATGGCGAAGAACGGCCGGCCGAAGGAAAGCCGCCTCTATTGCCATGGACAGGGTTACGACCTTGTCGAGCGTCCGCTGGTCCGCCATGACGAGCCGATGCAAATCATGAAGGACATGAACATGGTCGTGCATCCGACCTATGTGCATAACGGCATGATGTCCTGGGTCTGCGACAATTACATGATCGAGGCGCAGGGGCCTGGCCCGCGCCTGCACGCCTTCCCGGAGGAGATCGTGGAAATCCGCTAGCCGGAACCGCCGCGGTTCACGCGGCGGACGGATACGCTCAGGCCACGTGCGAATGCGTGGATGCCTGTGCCGCGGGATCGTAGCGGCTGGCCGGGCGGGCCAGACCGAGATTGTCGCGAAGGGTCGTACCCTCGTATTCGGTGCGGAAGATACCGCGCCGTTGCAATTCGGGGACGACAAGATCGACGAAATCGTTGAGTCCGCCCGGCAGGTAGGGCGGCATGACGTTGAAACCGTCGCAGCCGGAATTCTGAAACCAGTCTTCCATCTGGTCGGCGATGCTTTCCGGCGTGCCCTTGATGACGCTCTTGCCGCGTGCGCCGGCCATCCTCAGCGCCAGCTGGCGAATGGTCAGATTCTCGCGACGTGCAAGGCCTACGGTCGCATTGAACGAGCTGACGCTGGCATTGGTTTGCGGCAGATCATCGGGGAGGGGATCGTCCAACGAATAGGACGACAGATCGATCCCGCCGAGGATCAGCGACAGGATTTCGCGCGCGACGACCGGGTGCGTGAGCGACTGCAGATATTCGAATTTCTCGGTGGCTTCCGCCTCGGTGCGCCCGATAATGGTGCTGAGCCCCGGCATGATCTTCATGCTGTCCGGACTGCGCCCCTTCTTTGCGGCTTCGCCCTTGATCTTGTCGTAGAACGCCTTGGCGTCGGCGAGCGTCAGCGGCGTGCAGAAGACGACTTCGGCAAATTCCGACGCCACCTCGATCATGTCGTCCGATCCGCCGGCCTGGACGATGACGGGATGGCCTTGCGGCGGACGCGGGATATTCAGCGGACCCTTTACCGAAAAATACTCGCCCTTGTGATGCAGCGTATGCAGCTTGGCCGGATGGAAAAAGTCGCCCGTCTCCTTGTTGCGGATAAAGGCGTCGTCATCCCAGGAATCCCACAGGCCCTTCACGACGTGCGCGAATTCATGCGCGCGCCGGTATCTCTCTGCATGCCGGTAATGCGCGTCCCTGCTGAAATTATACGCCTCTTCGTCCTGCCCGGAGGTCACCAGATTCCAGCCCGCGCGTCCGCCGCTCAGATGGTCAAGGGACGCGAATTTGCGCGCGACGTGGAAAGGCTCGTTGTAGCTCGTGGATGCAGTGGCGACGAGGCCAATATTCTTGGTCGTCACCGATAATGCCGACAGCAGCGTGATGGGCTCGAAATTCGCGATGTACTGCGCGGACCGGCTGAGCGCGTCCATATGCGCTTTGCGCACGCACACATTGTCCGCCAGAAAAACCATATCCAGCTTGCCGCGTTCGGCGGTTTGCGCGAGCTCGATGTAATGCTGAAGATTGATTCCGGCATCGGCCTGCGCCTCCGGATGGCGCCACGATGCAACATGATGTCCGGTCGGATTGAAGAACGCCCCCAATCTCATCTGACCGTCGCGTGTGGCCATCGTTCAACCTCCCGGTGCAGACCGTTTTTTTGGTTCGCAAATGCCGAAAAATGAGCATGCTCAACAAGACTGGCTTTGGTGGTTCTGCTTGTCAATATCGGATCGGCCAGTCGCCTACGGACGCGGGGGGGGGGGGGGGGGGGGGGGGGG
>JAEVZN010000314.1 GCA_023392205.1 Pseudomonadota bacterium | reverse complement strand
CGTCGCCTTCCAGCCGGATGCGGCCCTGAGCGGCATGCGCCGCCCAGCGAGCGGTGGCGCCGACGCCGCCTAACGAGAAGAAATGCGCGCCGACATCGCCGAGCGATCCAGTCGCATTCTCGTCCGCCAATGCGCGCACCAAGGCATCCGGCGCAGAGGTGCCGAACAGATGCTTGACCAGGCCTGCATTGCGCGTCACGCCCCCAACCGACGCCTTCACGCCGCAGCGCTGCGCATATTTCAGAAGCGTGGTGAGATTGGTCGGTCCGGCAAGGCCGAGCCAGATGCGTGCTTCGATGCCGCGATCGCGGATCGTCTTCACCCAGCGGATCATGCCCGGCGCATCGAACGAGAATTGCGTCACGATATCGGCCTTGAGCCCACTCTGCTCGGCGGCTTCGATCTTGGCGGCCAGCGCCCGCTGCATCACGTCGTTCGCTACCGTCGGATGTCCGTCGGGATGGCCGGCAATCCCGATTTCGGTGATGCCGTGGCGTTGCAGGATGCCGCTTTCGATCACCTCGAGCGAGGCGGAATAGGGCCCGGCCGGATCGGCCCGGTCGCCGGAAATCACCAGCACCCGGCGGACGGCGGCCTCCGATTGCAAACGCGCCAGCACGCCGGACAATTCATCCCTGCTGGCAAAGTTACGCACCGCCAGATGCGGCACCGGCTCGAAGCCGCCCTTGCGGACAATGGCCGATTGATCGGCGAGTTCGCTCACCGGCCGCGTCGGGATCGCGCTGACATAGACCTGCGTGCCGGGCGCCGTGATGCCCTGCATGGCGGCGATGTCGCTGTCCTTTGGCCGTGTGGTCTCGATTGTGAAACCGTCCAGGAAGGCGCGAATGTTGCCGACGACCGGCGTTGCGAGCGCGGCCCCGGGGGATTTCGGCGTGAGGGTGGTGATCATGGCGCTCATCATTCGCGGCGGCGGGAAATGACGTAGGATTCGTCGTTGAACCAGAGACCGTTATGCTTGCGCAGGACCTCGCGGGTGGCGTCGAGATAACGCGAGTCCTTCACGACCTCGTTCAGGCGTTCGTCCTCCACTTGCGAGACATAGATCGCGGCGTTCCAGGCCGCGAGCACGGTGGAGGTGCCGATGGAGCCGGTGACTTCGCTCGGTAGTGTGTGCATGTCGTAGCGGAAGATCGCGCGGTTATCGGCATAGGTATTGAAGTTGAGATCGCGCGCGGCCGGTCCGAGCGTCTTCTTGACCTCGCGCAGGATGGCGTGGCGGTCGGTCTGGAACGGATTGTCGCCCGGCCAGACGCTCTGCACGATTTCCGATGCCGGATCGTTGCCGCAGGAATGGATCGCGATCAGCCGACCTCCCGGTCCCAGCGCGCGGGCGAGCGGTGCAATCACCTTCTGTGCCTTGAATTCCGCCGAGGCGCGGGCGCGATAGGGCTGCGAGGCGATGATGAGATCGAAATCGGCATGCGCCGCGCCGCGCTTGGGGATGATCGGATCGAGCAGGAATTTGTGGTCCTGCCGGTAGATCACGAGCACGACAGGCCGCTCATAGACCGGATTGCCGGTCTTCGGGCTGACGCCGGCCTTCCAGTTCTCGGACAGAAAGTCCTGCAGTCCGGTGATCTGCTCTTCGAAATCGTGCGAGGTATTGCCGGTGAGCGCGACCTCGTTCCACACGAGGCTGTTGGCGGCGGCGGTCGACTTCACCGTCAGCCAGGGCGCTTCCGAATAATACATGTTGGTGAGCACCAGCACGGTGGAGGGATGCTCGTAGAGCCGGTCCGGCATCTTCTCCAGTGTGAGCCGGATGTCTTCGAGGCTGATCTCCTTGCCGGAAATGTAGAAGGGCATGTTCGGATAGCGATGATGCATCGCCCGCATCACCCGCGTCAGCACCGTGCCGTCGCCAAGCCCCGCATCGAACAGGCGTACCGCCGGCGGACGCGGATGAATGTTGGTGAGCTCCTGCGCGACCTTGTTGGCGACCACCCATTTCTCGGAGCAGGTGTTCACGAACAGCAGATATTTCTGCCGGTTGTCGAAGAAGCGGAAATCGCGGCCATCTTCCGCGCTGTTGCCATTGGCAGGCGGCGAGACCGGGCCGGGATTGTCCGGACCGGGGCGGCTGCGCTCGATGATCATCGGGCGCGCATGCTCCTTGCCGTTATGGATAGTCATGAAGGTACGGATGCGATCGAGGGTCTCGGTCGTGATGCGGCCCCCATTGCGCAGCCGGCTGGTCAGCTTTCCATCGTTGACCGCGCGCCGGCCGAATGTGGATTCGGCCAGGCCCGCCTGGCGGCAATAGTCGGAAATCTCCTGCAGCAATTCATGCGCATTCATCGCACGGCCCTCGTCGTTCCTCGGCGTCGCTGGTCTTGTCGTTTTGATGTCATGAGAAAGCGCGGTGTCCGGACCGTCAACCACAAATCCGCCCACCGACTTCATGGGATTATCTGATGGGCAATTGCCCAATCATCTATGTGTCTGATTTGCATGGATAATTATTTGCGTGTAGCCGCGATCCGACCCCAAAACAGAGGGGCCGCAGGTGGGCATCGTGCACGTCAGCTTCTGCCCACTCAAACGTCAGCTTGCCTGCAAAGCCTTGATCGTGCTGGCGATTCCATGACCGCGCGAGGCCGCACATTTCGTTTGCGATCGAGCTGGGCTAGGGAAGGCCGCCCGCATCCCGGCCGGTTGGACCCACATGCCCCGTTTTGCCGCCAATATCGCCTATCTGTTTTCCGAATTGCCGCTGATCGACCGTCCGTCCGCCGCTGCCGCTGGCGGATTCGGCGCGGTGGAAGGGCAGTTTCCCTATGATACGCCCGCTGCCGCCCTGAAGGCGCAGATCGCCGCGCACGGCC
>JAEVZN010000293.1 GCA_023392205.1 Pseudomonadota bacterium | reverse complement strand
ATCCAGACGCTCGGCAGCGAGGCGCCGGGCAATCCCGTGGCTCATCGCTTGACCGGCATCTATCACAACCTGCTGCGCGAATGGTCGGTCACCTGAAAGCGCCCGAGCAGCGCCGCCGCGACGATATTGTCCCGCCCGGCATTGTCGCAATTGCGGATTACGAAGCGCTGGCACGCGCGTCGCTGCCCGGTGATATTTTCGCCTATCTGGCGGGCGGTGCGGGCGACGAGATCACCCTGCGCGAAAACGAAAATGCTTTCCGCGCGATCAGATTGCGGCCGCGTGTGTTGCGCGACATGACCGGCGCGCATCGCCGGCTGTCGCTGTTCGGTGTTGCGTGCGATTCGCCGCTGATCCTCGCGCCAGCGGCCTACCAGACGCTCTTTCATCCCGATGGTGAACGCGAAACCGCCCTGGCGGCCTCTGCGATGCAGACGATCATGACGGTGAGCACGCAATCGGGCGTCGCGCTGGAAGATATTGCGCGCGACGCCACGGCTCCGTTCTGGTTTCAGCTCTACGTGCAGCCCGATCGCGCAGCGACGGAAGCGCTCGTGCGTCGCGCGGAGAATTCAGGCTACACGGCGCTGGTGGTGACGGTGGATGCGCAGGTCAGCGGGATGCGCAATCGCGAACAGCGTGCGGGCTTTGCCTTGCCGCCGGGTATCGCTGCCGCCAATCTGCGCGATCGTCCGCGCGCGGATGCCGCATCGGGAGGCGAGAGCGGACAGCTTCTGCTGGGCGGCCCGCTATTGCAGGCGGCGCCGACCTGGCGCGATATCGTCTGGCTGAAATCGCTCACGCGTCTGCCGTTGCTGATCAAGGGCGTGATGACGCCGGAGGACGCGTTGCTGGCCCTGGAAGCGGGCATCGACGGCATCGTTGTGTCCAATCATGGCGGGCGCGCGCTCGACACGCTGCCCCCTACCATAGCCGTCCTGCCGGGCATCGCTGCCGCAATCGATGGCCGCGTGCCGGTGCTGCTTGATGGCGGCATCCGGCGCGGCAGCGATATCGTGAAGGCGATTGCGCTGGGCGCCAATGCGGTGATGATCGGCCGGCCCTATCTGTATGGCCTTGCGGCCGCGGGCGCCGTGGGCGTGGCGCATGTCATCCGCATCCTGCTGGCAGAACTTGAGGTGACGATGGCGCTGACCGGCTGCCGCACGCTGGACGAGATCGGTCGTGCCGCGATCTGGACCGCGCCTATGGATGCGGCCGCTTACGGCTCCAGTTCGGTGTCCCAGTAAAGATAGTCCACCCAGCTTTCATGCAGGTAATTGGGCGGAAACATCCGCCCGTTGCGATGCAGGTGCTGTACACTGGGCGCAAAGGGCATCTGCGCCGGATGCATGCGCGCTTCCGCCATGGTCAGGCTGCCCTTCTTCAGATTGCAGGGCGAACAGGCGGCGACCACGTTGTCCCAGGTGGTCAGGCCGCCGCGCGAGCGCGGCACGATATGATCGAACGTCAGGTCGTCGCGCGCGCCGCAATATTGGCAGGCGAAGCGGTCGCGCAGGAACACGTTGAACCGGGTGAAGGCCGGATGCGTCGACGGTTTGACGAAGGTTTTCAGCGACACCACGCTGGGCAGCTTCATCTCGAAGCTCGGCGAGCGCACGGCGCGGTCGTAATTTGCGACAATGTTGACGCGTTCGAGGAACACCGCCTTGATGGTGTCCTGCCAGGACCACAGCGACAGCGGATAATAGCTCAAGGGCCGGAAGTCGGCGTTCAGCACCAAAGCCGGGAATCCAGCAGGCGAGACGTGGACGTTCAAGCGATGGCGCTCCTTTCAAGCACCGGAGACGACTCCTTCAATGATAGGTGAGCGTGACGGGAATGTGAAGGTCTCCCCAAGGCTTACCGCGGTTGCGTTCTTGGCCGCGTCCCGACCCGGTCCGGCGGCTGCTTACAGCCCGAATCGCCTCGCCAGGAACTCGCCGCCATGGCGCAGGCCCTCCTGATCGATGCCGTGGCCGATCCCGGACGAAATATGCCATTCCACCGGCACATCCAGCGCCGACAGGGCAGAAGAGGCGTGGAACAGGGCCTGAACCGGGATCAGTTCGTCGCCGTCGCCATGGATCAGCAGCACCGGCGGGCGCGCGGTGATCTCGCCCTGGACCGTCTCGGGCGGGCCGTCATTGGGCATGATGAACATCCCCGAATAGCCGACGATAGCTGCGGGTGCGACCGCACGGCGCAAGCCCGCATGCAAGGCCATCATGGTCCCCTGGCTGAATCCGACCAATGCCAGCGCCGAGGGCGGCAATTGCCGCCTTGTCAGCTCTGCGTCGAGAAAGGCATTCAGCGCCGGAGCCGCCTGATTGACGCCATTCCAGCGTTCGTCCGGATCGCGGAAGGTGAGGCCAAACCATTGCCGGCCGACCGGCGCCTGCCCGCAGGCCTCGGGCGCATGCGGCGAGATGAAGGCTGTATCCGGCAGGATCGGCTGCCAGGCGCGGCCGATATCGATCAGGTCGTTGCCGTCGGCGCCATAGCCATGCAGGAAGACGACAAGCCGTTTGGCCTGTCCGGATTGCGGTTCAAGGCTTGGGCCTGAGAGTTTCGGCGGGGCGCTTGCGGCCATTCGAGACTGCTTTCTTCTGAACGGCCGTGGCGGCCCTGGATCTGACGGTCGCGCTGGCCTTGGCCGGGACCTTGAGTCCTGCCGCGGTCGCCGCACCGGCTTTTGTGCTGGAACGCGGCGGCTTGGCCTGCATCGGCGCGCCGTCGCGGCGTTTGACGACGTGATAATAGTGCCAGAGCAGATGCGCGGCCACCCCGCGATAAGGCCGCCAGCATTCGGCAATCGCGATCAGCTCTTTTGCCGTGGGGCGTGCCTTCATCCCGAAGCCGATCCGCAAGGCCTCCTGCAGGGCCAGATCGCCGGCCGGAAAGGCGTCCGCATGACCGAGGCAGAACAGGAGATAGATATCGGCCGTCCAGGGTCCGATGCCGTGAAAGGCGATCAGGGCCTGATGCGCGCTGTCGGCCTCCTGCACGGCAATGGCATCGAGGTCGAGCTGCCCATTGCCGATCGCTGAGGCGATGGCCTTGATCGACTTGATCTTGGCCGCAGACAGACCCAGCCGCGCGAGCCGGTCGGCGCGCGCCTTGCGCAGAGGATCTGGATCGAAGGGCACAAAGGCCTGTTCCAACCGCGCCCAGATGGCACCGGCACTTGCGGTCGACAATTGTTGGCCGCAAATGACCTGCGCAAGGCCCGGAAAGCCCGGTGCGCGCCGCCGCAAGGGCGGGTGTCCGGCTGTGTCCAAAACCGGCATGAGGCGCGGATCGGCGGCAATGAGCCGCCCCAGCGCCGCGGAAAGATCGGATTGCGTGTGGAGGAACTGGACCATGCTGGGATGCTGTCATAACTCGATATGGCGGGACGTCCAGTGAATCGCGTTTGCAGATAGCCCAACATGCCGCCACCCGTTTTCCGTTTTGCGCCGTCGCCGAATGGCTATCTGCATCTTGGACACGCGCTGTCGGCGCTGCTCAATGCAGAACTAGCGCGGGCCGCACAGGGCCGCCTGCTTCTGCGCATCGAGGATATCGACCGGACGCGCTGCTGCCCGGAATTCGAGGCTGCGATCCATGAGGATCTGGCCTGGCTCGGCATCGTCTGGGAGCAACCGGTGCGGCGGCAATCGGAGCATTTCGGCGCATATCGGGACGCGCTGGCGCGGCTTGACGCGATGGATCTGCTTTATGCGACGTTCGAGAGCCGCGGCGACATTGCGCAGATGGTGAGCGAACGCGGGGATGGCTGGCCGCGCGATCCCGACGGCGCGCCGATCTATCCCGGCCACCGCGCGGACATGAGCGATACCGAGCGCCGCGCACGCATTGCGGACGGCGCGCCCTATGCCTTGCGGCTGGATATGGCCAAGGCCATCGCGCGAGTTGGCGCATTGACTTTCAGCGAAACCGGCGCCGGCCCGGCCGGCGAGACCGGCGAGGTGGTGGCCGATCCGCAGGCCTGGGGCGATGTGGTGCTGGCGCGCAAGGATGTGCCGACCAGTTATCACCTGTCGGTGGTGGTGGACGATGCCATTCAAGGCGTGTCGCATGTGGTGCGCGGGCAGGATCTTTTCCGGTCGACCGACGTGCACCGGCTCCTTCAGGTGTTGCTCGGACTGCCCGCACCGGTTTACCGTCATCACCGGCTGGTGCTCGATGCCAACGGCCGCAAGCTTTCGAAATCCACGCAGGCGACGGCCATCCGTTCATTGAGGGCGGGAGAGGCGACGCCAGCCGGATTGCGAAAGGCTTTGGGTATCGCTGACGGATGAATGGCCGCCGTCGCGGCCGCATGTCATTCTTACTGTGACGAATCATGCAGCGCGGTCGACCAAAGCGGCATGCCGCCAAGCCTGCGCCGGCCACGGCGCGCAAACCTGTGCGCAAGGCGCAGGCGGGCGCTATGGCCGAAGCCGCAGAACAGCAGCAGATTGAGCGCGCCATGGCAGCCTTGGCGCACGATATCCGCACACCCCTGACCGGTATTCTGGCCCTTTCCGAATTGCTGGCCGCTTCCGATCTGACCGATCGCCAGCGCGGCTGGGCAAATGCCATCCAAAGCGCGGCCGAGCATCTGGCACAATCGACCTTGCTGATCCTCGATGCGGTCAAGGCCGATGCGGCGACGCTGGTGCTGCGCAAGGACCGGTTTTCCCCGCGTAAATTGGCGCAGGATCTCGGCGCGTCGCTTACCGCCCGTGCGGCCGCGGCGGGGCTTACGGCGAATGTGACGATCCATGACGACGTGCCGGCGGAGGCGATCGGCGATACGGTGCGGTTGCGGGCGGCGCTGGAAAATCTCATCGACAATGCGGTGAAATTCACCATGCGTGGCAGTGTCGGGTTCGACGTGACCGCGAAGCCCGCCACGCGGGGCCGCGTGCTGCTTGTCTTCGCCATCAGCGACAGCGGTATCGGCATGAGCCCGGCCGAGATCAAGGCGCTGTTCCGGCCTTTCGCGCAGGCCAGCGAAGCGGTCTCGCGCCGCTTCGGCGGCACCGGTCTCGGTCTCGTGCTGGTCAAGCGTCTGGCCAAAGCGATGGACGGCGATCTCACGGTGGCGAGCACGCCGGACCGGGGCAGCACCTTCACGCTGACCATGCATGCCGGACGCGTGCCGGAAGCCTGAAAGCAACGGCGCCTTCAGTCGCGCTGGGCGCGCTCCACGATCCGCACCACATCCGTCATGATCTGGTTGATCTGGAAATCCTTGGGCGTATAAACGGCAGCGACGCCCGATTGCTTGAGCAGCTGTTCGTCTTCCGGTGGCACGATGCCGCCGACCACGACCGGCACATCGTCGAGGCCTTCGGCGCGCATCCGCTCCACCACGTCGCGCACCAGCGGCACATGGCTTCCCGAGAGGATCGACAGGCCGATCACATCGACGCCTTCGTCCCTGGCGGTCTTGACCAACTCGGCCGGTGTGAAGCGGATGCCGCCATAGATCACGTCCATGCCGACGTCGCGCGCGCGCACGGCGATCTGCTCGGCGCCGTTGGAATGGCCGTCAAGGCCGGGCTTGCCGACCAGGAATTTCATGCGCCGTCCGAGCTTGTGCGAGACGCGCTCGACTTCCGCGCGCACGGGTTCGAGTTCTTCGCCGCCGACCTGACGCGCCGCCTTCGGCACCCCGGTGGGTGCGCGATATTCGCCGAACACCTCGCGGAAGACGGCGCCCCATTCGCCGGTGGTAATGCCGGCCTTGGCGCAGGCGATCGAGGCCGGCATGACGTTACGGCCTTCGCGCGCGGCTGCGCGCAATTCGCTCAACGCGGCATCCGCAGCCTTGGCATCGCGCGCCTGCCGCCACGCATTGAGGCGGCCGATCTGTTCGGCTTCGACGCCGGGCGCCACGGTCATGATCGCATCGATGCCGCCGGTCAGCGGCGAGGGTTCGCTTTCGATATACTTGTTGACGCCGACGACTACGCTGTCGCCGCGCTCAATGGCTTCAAGCCGCTTCGTATTGCTGTCCACAAGCTGCTGCTTCATGTAGCCCATCTCGACGGCCGCAACGGCACCGCCCAGCCGGTCGATAATGGCAAGTTCCTCTTTCGCATCGCGGATCAGTTCGTCGACCTTGTTCCTGATCGCGGTCGAGCCGTCGAAAATGTCGCCGTATTCCAGCAGATCGGTTTCGTAGGCGAGGATCTGCTGCGCGCGCAGCGACCATTGCTGGTCGAAAGGCCGCGGCAGGCCGAGCGCCTCGTTCCAGGCCGGCAACTGGACGGCACGCGCGCGCGCCTTTTTCGACAGCGTGACCGCCAGCATCTCAAGGAAGATGCGGTAGACGTTGTTCTCCGGCTGCTGCTCGGTGAGGCCGAGCGAATTGACCTGCACGCCATAGCGGAACAGCCGCTGCTTGGGGTCGGTGACGCCGAACCGCTGTGCGGTGATCTCGTCCCACATCTCCACGAAGGCGCGCATCTTGCAGATTTCGGTGATGAAGCGCATGCCCGCATTGACGAAGAAGGAAATGCGGCCGACCACTTCGCCCATCTGGCCCTCCGGCACTTCGCCGGATGCCTTCACGGTGTCGAGTACGGCAATCGCTGTCGCAAGCGCATAGGCCAGCTCTTGCACCGGTGTCGCACCTGCCTCCTGCAGATGATAGGAGCAGACATTCATCGGATTCCATTTCGGCATTTCCTGCGTCGTGAACAGGATTGTATCCTTGATCAGACGCAGCGAGGGGCCGGGCGGAAACACATACGTGCCCCGCGACAGATATTCCTTGATGATATCGTTCTGGGTGGTGCCGGTCAGCTTTTCACGCGGCGCGCCGGTCTCGTCGGCCACCGCAATATAGAGCGATAGCAGCCATGCCGCCGGCGCGTTGATGGTCATCGACGTGTTCATTTGCGCGAGCGGAATGCCGTCGAGCAGGGTGCGCATGTCGCCCAGATGCGATACCGGCACGCCGACCTTGCCGACTTCGCCGGCCGCCAGCACATGATCGGAATCGTAGCCGGTCTGGGTCGGCAGATCGAAGGCGATGGAGAGGCCGGTCTGGCCTCGCGCCAGATTCTGTCGATACAGGGCATTCGACTTCTCAGCGGTCGAATGCCCCGCATAGGTGCGGAAAATCCAGGGCCGGTCTCGCTTGCGTGTGTCGTCCGTTTTGCCGTCCATGCGAGACCCGACCTGACGCTTTGTGAGACTTACCGTCTGATGAGACCGATAATGACCAGAAGAATGATGGCACCGATCGCCGAATAAATGATCGCGCCAAGAAAGCCGGCCGGGAGCCCAATACCAAGTTGCGGCAGCAGCAGGCCGGCAATGAAGGCGCCGACAATGCCGACCACAATATTGCCGATCAGCCCAAAACCGTAGCCGCTGACGATGATGCCGGCCAGCCAGCCGGCAATTGCACCGACGATCAGCCACACAAGCAGACTTTCAATACCCATCTTCGTCTCCCCGTCATGCGCAGGAGCCGCTGCACCGCCTCGCCCCCGCAACTTCTGCATTGCAGCGGGAGCATTGTATCGGTTGCGGAGCCGGCATGTCAGGTAAGCGCCAGAGTTATAGGCTGCGCATTCCGGGGCCACACGCCCGATATTGCGACGCAGCATAGCGCGGCGAAAGACGCTGGCAATGGATTATTGCGGCAACGGGGAATGCGCGGGTCAGTCCGGCCGCGTGCCAATCGGCCGGACCTCGCCCCTGTCCACCAGCACTTCGGCCGGTGTGGGATGGCTGAGAAAACCCGACGGGCTGGCCGACAATCCATACGCGCCCGATTGCATGACGGCGACCAGATCGCCCGCTTTGAGGTCCGGCATCCGGCATTTGCGGGCCAAAGTATCGAGCGGTGTGCAAAGCGGGCCGACAATGGCACAGGTCATCGTGTCCGGATCGTCGAGGCGGGTCGGTGCAACTATCGGGTAATCTCGCTTGATAACCTGACCGAGATTGCCGGATGCTGCGAGGTGATGATGCATGCCGCCATCGGTGACGATAAAGCGTTCGCCGCGTGAGGATTTGTTCGCGAGAACCCGCATCACATAAAGCCCGCCGGGTCCGGCGAGATAGCGGCCGGGCTCGACGATCACACGGGCATCGCGCAGCAACGCCTCGGATTGCTTTTGCGCGGTGAGGTCAGGCAAGCCCGCGCGCAGGGCGGCCAGATCGAGCGTCCTGTCGCCGTTGTAATAGGGAATGCCAAGCCCGCCGCCGAGATCGATGCTGCGCAGGGGATGTGCAGCCTGTCGGGCGACGCGTGCGGCGAGATCGAGGCCGTGTTGCCATTGCTTGAGCAATGTCGCGGCATCGAGGATCTGCGTTCCGGCAAACAGATGCACGCCGCACAGTTCGAGATGCGGGGCGACCGCGAGGGCTGCCAGGACGTCGGGCAATTGCTCCTCGTCGAAGCCGAAGGGCGAGGGCTTGCCGCCCATGCGCATCGCGCCGCCCTGTGCGGCTGCTACGGGATTGAGGCGGATCGCCACCGGTACGCGGCATTCGAGCCGTGTCGCGATGGCCTGAATGAGGGCGATTTCCTCGAACGTCTCGACATGGATTTCGCCGATGCCGTCGGCAATCACGGTCGCAAGTTCCTGCTCGCGCTTTCCGGGTCCGGCGAACAGGATCTGCTGCGGCTTCGCGCCGGCCTGGCGCGCGCGCGCGTATTCGCCCAGTGATGCGATTTCGATCCCGGCGCCTTCGTCGAGGAAGATGCGCGCGATCTCGGGCTGCGGGTTGGCCTTGATGGAATAATAGAGCGCGGCAAAACCCTTCAGCGCATCCGATAATGCGCGGAAGGAATTTCGCATCACGTCAGCATCGTAGATGTAGAGCGGCGTACCGAATTGCTGCGCGATGTCCGCAACACGCAATCCACCGACAAGCAGATGTCCCCGCTCGATCCGAAAATGCTGCGCGATCAGATCCTGTGCCAGCCCGGCTTCAATCTTCGGCTTTTCATCAATGGCCAGCATGCGCGCTCCTTTGCGCGACCAGCGCCTTGTAATCGACCTTGCCGTTTGGCGTGACCGGCAGATCGTCGACCAGTTCGATGTCGCGCGGCAGCATGAAGGAGGCCAGTCTGTCGGAGACGCTTTTCAGCGTCACCGGAATATCGATCGGTGCCCCGCGCGACACCGCCACGGCATGAACGCGCTGGCCGATCAGTTGATCGGGCAGGCCGATCACCGCGATCTGCCGGAATTGCCCGGTGGCCATCAGCACTTCCTCCACTTCGGTCGGGCTGATGCGATAGCCGGACGACTTGATCATGGCGTCGTCGCGTCCGACGAAATGCAGAAACCCCTCTTCGTCCTCGATCACGAGGTCGCCGGACCAGCAGACGATATCGGCGCCGCAATCGGCGGGGATCAGCGGGTTCTGGCGTAGCACGCGTGCAGTATCCTCCGGGCGTTTCCAATAGCCCAGCGAAACGGTCGGGCCGCGATGCACGAGGATGCCGGGCTCGCCGGGCTTGGCGCGCTTGCCGTCGGCGGTAACGGGAAACACCTCGCATTCGGGTATGGCTCTGCCGATGGAGGTCGGACGGCGATCGATCTCGTCGGGCGGCAGGAAGGTGGAGCGGAAGGCTTCGGTCAACCCGTACATCAGGAAGATGCGGGTATCGGGAATCAAATCGCGCAGCCGCTTCACGGTCTCGGAGGGCACGGCGCCGCCGGAATTGGTGATGTAGCGCAGCGATGGCAAAGGCGTTTTGGCCAGCAAAGGCGCGGCGCGGGTGAGGATCGACCAGATGGTCGGGACGCCGGCAAGGCCGGTGCATTCATGATCGCGGATTGCGCGCACGATCTCGTCGCCGAACCGGAACGTCAGCAGCACCAGCGAGGCGCGCTGCTCGATGGCGGTGAGCAACTGGTTCAGTCCGTAATCGAAGCTGAACGGCAGGATCGAGAGGATGCGGTCGTCGGAATTGATACCGAGATAATTGCGCACGATGCGCGTGCCGGCGATCAGGTTGCGATGGCTTAGCATCACGCCTTTCGGGCGGCCGGTCGACCCGGAGGTATAGAGGATGGCGGCGAGATCCTCGCCGATGGCCGCGGACGGGATTAGCGCCGTGCCATCGACCGGCGGGATGGTGTCGGTATCGAGGATTGTCAGCGAGGACAGGTCGCTCAGGGCATCGCCGTGCGTGTCGCGAAGCGCGCGGTTGGTGATCAGAAAGCGAGCCTCGCAATCCTCGACGATATGGCGCACCTGCGCCGGTTTCAGCAACGGGTTGACCGGCACGAAGACGCCACCCGCCGCGCTCACGGCGAAGATCGCGGCGCTTTCCTCGATGCTTTTCGGCAGCAGGATCGCGACGCGATCGCCGCGTTGCAGACCCTGCGATTGCAATGCAATGGCATCGCGGCGCACCAGCCGCCGAAATTCGCCATAGTCGAGCTTGCGCGCATCCTGAATCAGGGCGATGCGCGCGGCATCGCCGCGATCCTGGTCCCCCAGCAGATGATGAACCAGACACGGCGCAATGGTCACGACCGCTTGCGCTCCACAAATTCCGTCAGCCGACCGAAGGTCTCGAAATTCTGCGGTTCGAAATCCTCATCGGAAATCTCGATGCCGAGACGTTCGCCAAGGAAGGCCGCAAGATCGAGAATGCCGAGCGAATCGACGACGCCGGTCGACAGCAAGGCCGTGTCGTCATCGAGGGTCTGGCTTGCGAGTTGCGGAAAGCGCTGCCGCAGATAGTCCGCGGTCAGGGCTCTGACATCGATGGTCTCTGGCGACAACATGTTTTCTCCCGCTGGCGTTGCGCTTGCTGATCGGTTTCCGGTCAGACCTGCAGAAAGACGTATTCGGAATAGGCGAGATCGCGCGGTCCGGGCGCGCGGTCGCCTTTGAAATAGGCGGGCGACGGATGCTCGGTGAAGATGGTGCCGCGGGCGCGTTCGTTGCGGTTACCGTTGACCGCCAGAACGATCACGCGCTCGCGCAACAGATGACGGGAAATGGCGGCGATATGCGTATTCACCAGCGCCAGATCGTCGGCATAGACCAAGCGCGCCAAAGGCAGCCCGCGGCGGCGTGTGCGCGAGAAGATCAGCGGATGAAGACTGTGTCCGTCCCAGAGCGCGCAGGCGATACAATCGAGCGCCGCGTGGTCGTCGAGCAGGGTCTGCACGGCGGGCGCGAAGGCGTCGGCCGGAATTTCATGCAGCGGCAGCACATGGCTGTGCTTTGCCGATTTCAGTGCAAACCACGGCAGCGCGAACAGGACGATACCGTCCGTCCAGGTGCGAAAACCGAAGCGCCCGATCATCGTGCGCACCTGCGGGGTGGGGGTCAGGTCGGTGAACAATGTGGTGTCGCTGCCGACGATCTGTTGCAGCATGCGCGGCGCCTTGAAGCGGTGCTCGGGGTCCACATACCAGCTGGAGAGGTTCACCACGGGTGCGCCGGTGGCGGCGCCGGGAATGGCCAGCAGGACGCCGACATCGCGGCCCTTGGCCTCAAGCATGTAACCGGCTGTCCGGCCGGGATCGCTGCGGCCATATTGCCTGAGCCGTTGCAGGCTCGCCGTCCACGCCGCGTGCGATCGCGCGGGAAAGCCGCGCGCCAGCACCGGCAGCGCGTCGTCCAGCGAGTGAAAGTCGATCGGCCGCAACATAGGTCTGGAAGCCCGGATTACCGTTGATTGAATTGCTCTGCTTCAACCGCTTTCCTTGGACCGCAAATCCTTGAGGAACCCCTTAGGAAACCGCCCTCGCGACATCCTGACGCGGATTTTTGCCGCCTCCAGGCCGGGTTCCATCCAGGCGGGCGGCTCGCTTGTCTGTTGCGGCGCAAAAATCTCTGCGTCACAATCACGGCCGCGCCCTGCCTCGTTATGCGCCAGCCGGAGGCTTTAATGACTGCCGCACCGAAGCTTCAGATGGTTAAGGATCTCTACACGATCGGCGAAATCCCCCCGCTCGGCCATGTGCCGGAAAAGATGTATGCATGGGCGATCCGGCAGGAGCGGCACGGCCCGCCCGAGGATTCCATGCAGATCGAGGTGGTGCCCACCTGGCCGATTGGTGAGGACGAGGTGCTGGTGCTCGTGATGGCGGCGGGCGTGAATTACAACGGCATCTGGGCCGGCCTCGGGCAGCCGATCTCGCCCTTCAACGTGCACAAGCATCCGTTTCACATTGCGGGCTCCGACGCATCCGGCGTGATCTATGCCGTGGGCGCCAAGGTGAAGCGCTGGAAGGTCGGCGACGAGGTCATCGTCCATTGCAACCAGGATGATGGCGATGACGAGGAATGCAATGGCGGCGATCCGCTGCTGTCGCCCTCGCAGCGCATCTGGGGCTACGAAACACCGGACGGATCGTTCGCACAGTTTTGTCGCGTGCAATCGCGCCAGCTCATGCCCAAGCCCTCGCATCTGTCATGGGAAGAGGCGGCCTGTTACACGCTCACGCTCGCGACCGCCTATCGCATGCTGTTCGGGCATTCCCCGCACACCCTGAAGCCCGGCGACAATGTGCTGGTCTGGGGCGCATCGGGCGGTCTCGGCGTCTTCGGCGTGCAGCTTTGCGCGGCGTCGGGAGCCAATGCCATCGGGGTGATCTCCGACGAGACCAAGGTCGATTACGTAATGGGGCTTGGCGCCAAGGGCGTGATCAACCGCAAGGACTTCAAGTGCTGGGGCCAGATGCCCATCGTCAACACGCCCGAATATAACGAATGGGTGAAAGAGGCGCGCAAGTTCGGCAAGGCGATCTGGGACATCACCGGCAAGCGCGACGTCGATATCGTGTTCGAGCATCCCGGCGAGGCGACGTTTCCGGTCTCGTGTCTTGTCGTGAAGCGTGGCGGCATGGTGGTGTTCTGCGCCGGCACGTCGGGCTTCAACATCACCTTCGACGCGCGTTATGTCTGGATGCGGCAGAAACGCATCCAGGGCTCGCATTTCGCGCATCTGAAACAGGCGAGCGCGGCCAATCAGTTCGTCATGGACCGGCGCATCGATCCCTGCATGGGCGAGGTGTTTCCCTGGGACAAGATCCCGGCCGCGCATCAGCTCATGTGGAAAAACCTGCACAAGCCCGGCAACATGGCGGTGCTGGTCAGCGCGCCGCGCGCGGATCTGCGCAATTTCGAGGATACGTTGGAAGCAGCCGGCGGTTAGGCCGCGGTCCGGAGCCGCCGTGTTCGGGCGTCGTTGAGCCAGACTTGACAGGTCATCTTGGGGCCGATCGCGTCAGCAGCCTCTCATAGTGATCTCTGACGGTGATGTAGCATTCGCAAGAGGCGTCGCGCAGGCCGCCTACGTCCAGTAGCCGTATGTTTCCGCGGCGATAGGCCATCAGTCCGGACATTTGCAGCGTGTTCGCCACGGCCGACACGCTTGGCCTCGTGACGCCGAGCATCTTGTGGACGACCACGATCTCGAACTCTGGCGCGGCGGGTGTCTGGTCGCGATGTTTCCTCACAAAGCAAGCGCGCTGAGAACCTCTGGCGATTCGGAGAAATAGATAATCGGGTGACGGTCAGTCCGTCGCGTGTGGCTTGGCATTGCTGGCTTTCTCGGCGGCGGTTTTGGCGCGCTGCCGCACGATCTCCGCATTGAGTTCGCCGCCATAGATGAAAATCGAGGCGGTGAGATAGAGAAAAACCAGCGCGATCATTGGCGATGCGAGACCCGCATAATAGACGGAATAGGTGAAGGCGAAATCGGCCAGATAGCGGCCGAACACCATGCCGGCAAGCAGCCACAGCGCGAGTGTCGCAAGGATGCCCGGCATGATTTCGCGCCAGCGCCGCTTTCCGGCCGGCAGCCATTTGTGCACCACGATCAGCGGCACGATCAGCAGCACACTGGCCATGGTGAGGCGCACCAGCGTGACCACATCGCGGAATTGCTCAAGGCCGGGGAAGCGCCGGACAAGGGCCGAGAAGATCAGCGGCGCCAGCACGACAAGAAACGACAGCGCCAGCATCCCCATCGCCGCGAGAATGACATAGCCGATCGACTCGATCCGCAGCAGCCACCAGGGCCGCGTTTCCGCAACCGTATAAGCGCGGTTCAGTCCGATGCGCAGGCTCTCGATTCCGCTCGACGCGAAGAACAGCGCGAGCGCGGCACCGACCGTCAGCACCTGACCATGCGCGCCGCCGAGCACATTGTGGATTTCCCGCGAAATCGGACCGGCCACCTCTTCCGGCCAGGATTCCAGCAGCAGGTTGGCGGCCTCGTCGGCCAGATAT
>JAEVZN010000227.1 GCA_023392205.1 Pseudomonadota bacterium | reverse complement strand
ACGCCCGCACCGGCGTGGTTCATGCCAGTCACACGCACGGCGATACCTGCGTGACCTTCAGCCTCGACGGGCGTCAGGTGCATGCGCATGACGGCGAGACCATCTGGCAGGTCGCCAAGCGCGAAGGCATCGACATTCCGCATCTCTGCTATTCGCCGGAGCCCGGCTTCCGTGCCGACGGCAATTGTCGCGCCTGCATGGTGGAGATCGAGGGTGAGCGCGTGCTGGCGGCGAGCTGCATCCGCAAGCCCTCCGAAGGCATGAAGGTCAACGTCTCGAACCATCGCGCCGAGACGGCGCGCAAGATGATCTTCGATCTCCTGGTCTCCGACCAGCCCGCGCGGCAGACGGATGCGCACGATCCGGTCTCCAAGTTCTGGAACTGGGCCGATGCCATGGGTGTCGAGACCGGCCGCTTCCCCGAGCGCGAAAGGATGCCCGCGCCCGACCGAAGCCATGTCGCCATGGCAGTCAATCTCGATGCCTGCATCCAGTGCAATCTCTGCGTCCGCGCCTGCCGCGAAGTGCAGGTCAACGACGTGATCGGCATGGCCGGCCGCGGCTATCACGAGAAGATTGTGTTCGATTTCGACGACCCGATGGGCAATTCGACCTGCGTCGCCTGCGGCGAATGTGTGCAGGCCTGTCCGACCGGCGCGCTGATGCCCTCGACGCTGGTGGATGCCGACAACAGGCGTGTCGCCTATGCCGACCGGCAGGTGGATTCGGTCTGCCCCTATTGCGGCGTCGGGTGCCAGCTCACCTACAATATCAAGGATGACAAGCTTCTCTATGTGGACGGCAAGAACGGACCGGCGAACGAGAACCGGCTCTGCGTGAAGGGCCGATTCGGCTTCGATTACGTCCACAATCCCCAGCGCATCACCAAGCCGATGATCCGCAAGGAGGGTGTGCCGAAAATCCCGCACGAATTCATTGATCCGGCCAATCCGTGGACGCATTTCCGCGAAGCCACCTGGGAGGAGGCGCTCGACAAGGCCGCGCAGGGCTTCCTGAAAATCCGCGAGCAAGAGGGGCCAAAGGGCCTCGCGGGCTTCGGATCGGCGAAATGCTCTAATGAAGAGGCTTATCTGTTTCAGAAACTGGTGCGCACCGGTTTCGGCACCAACAATGTCGATCACTGCACGCGGCTGTGCCACGCGTCGTCCGTCGCGGCCTTGCTTGAAGGCGTCGGCTCGGCGGCGGTGTCGGCCACCTTCAACGAGGTGAAGAATTCAGATGTGATCGTGGTGATCGGCGCGAATCCGACCGAGAACCATCCGGTCGCCGCCACCTTCTTCAAGCAGGCCGCCAAGCGCGGCGCCAAGCTGGTCATTATGGACCCGCGCGGCACGGCGATGAAGCGTCATGCCTGGAAAATGATGCAGTTCAAGAACGGCACCGACGTCGCGATGCTGAACGCGATGCTGAATGTGATCGTCGAGGAGAACCTCTACGACAAGCAATATGTTCAGACCTATACGGAAGGGTTCGAGGCGTTCGCCGAACATGTGAAGCAGTTCACGCCGGAAGACATGGCGCCGATCTGCGGCATCGAGGCCGATGTCTTGCGCGAGGTCGCACGCACCTTCGCGCGGGCGGAGAATGCGATCATCTTCTGGGGCATGGGCGTATCCCAGCACACCCACGGCACCGACAATGCGCGTTGCCTGATCGCGCTGTCGCTGATCACCGGCCAGATCGGCCGTCCCGGCACCGGCCTGCATCCGCTGCGTGGCCAGAACAATGTTCAGGGCGCATCCGACGCCGGCCTGATCCCGATGTTCCTCCCCGATTACAAGTCGGTCGAGAATCCGGAAATCCGCGCCGCCGCCGAGAAAAAGTGGGGCGTGCAGCTCGATCCGAAGCGCGGGCTGACCGTGGTCGAGATCATGGATGCGATCCATGCGGACACGATCAAGGGCATGTACATCATGGGTGAGAACCCGGCGATGTCAGATCCCGATCTCAATCACGCGCGCGAAGCCTTGGCGCATCTTGAGCATCTGGTGGTGCAGGACATCTTCCTTACCGAAACCGCGGTCTATGCCGACGTGGTGCTGCCGTCATCCGCGTGGCCGGAAAAGGACGGCACCGTCACCAACACCAATCGTCAGGTGCAGATGGGCCGCAAGGCATTGCCTTTGCCGGGCGATGCGCGCGAAGACTGGTGGATCACCATCGAACTTGCCAGGCGCATGGGCCTCGACTGGACCTATACGCATCCGCGCGACGTCTATCCGGAAATGGCGTCGATGATGCCGGCGCTCGATAACATTTCGTGGGAGCGAGTCGAACGCGAGGATGCCGTGACCTATCCGAGCGACGCGCCCGACAAGCCGGGCCGCGATGTCGTCTTCGACAAGGGATTCCCGCGTCCGGGCGGATTTGGCAAGCTTGTGGCAGCGAAGCTCACGCCGCCGGATGAAACGCCCGATCACGACTATCCTTTCATCCTGTCCACCGGCCGTCAGCTCGAGCACTGGCATACCGGTTCGATGACCCGCCGCGCCACTGTGCTCGACGCGCTGGAACCGACTGCCGTTGCGCAGATCTCGCGCGGGACGATTGCAAAGCTCGGCATACGGCCGGGCGACATGATCCGCGTCTCCACGCGCCGCGGCTCCGTCGACCTGCAATCGCGCCAGGACGATGCAGTGCCGGATGGCGTCGTGTTCATTCCCTTTGCCTATGTGGAGGCGGCGGCGAATTTGCTGACCAATCCGGCGCTCGATCCGTTCGGGAAGATCCCGGAATTCAAGTTTTGCGCGGCAAAGGTCGAATCCATTCCGTTGCAGGA
>JAEVZN010000179.1 GCA_023392205.1 Pseudomonadota bacterium | reverse complement strand
CATCTGGTGCATGTGTCCGGCCATCCGCGCGTGCAGGAGGTCGAGCGGCTGCTGGGTTGGATCAAGCCGCAGATATTGGTGCCCGTGCACGGCGAGGCCCTGCATCTTAGCGAGCATGCCGCGATCGGACGGCGGCTGGGGATCGGCAATGTCATCGAAGCCCGGAATGGTGATCTGGTGCAACTCGCGCCGGGCCCGGCCAGCATCGTCGATGAATTGCCGTCGGGACGTGTCTACAAGGACGGCGCGGTGCTGGTCGGCGCCGAGAGCCGGGCCATTTCCGAACGCAGGCGGTTGAGCTTTGCAGGTTTTGTGAGCGTGGCCATCGCGGTCACGGACAAGGGCGCGATGATCGACGATCCCGAAGTCGAATTGTTCGGGATTCCGGAGACGGGTCGTGAAGGCCTGAACTTGGCGGATGCCGCGATCAATGCGGTCCTTGAGACCATGGAATCGCTGCCGCGGGCCAAAAGACGCGATCCGGACACCATTGCCGAGGCGGTGAGGCGTTCTGTCCGCGCTGCCATGGCGCAGCACTGGGGCAAAAAGCCGGTCTGTTACGTCCACGTTCTGTCGGTATAATGCCGGGATGATTGGACGCCTGAACCATGTGGCGATTGCGGTGCGCGACATCGCCAAGGCCGCTGAAACCTACCGCGCGACACTGGGGGCCGAGATTTCGGAAACCGTTCCGCAACATGCGCACGGTGTCAGCACTGTTTTCATCACATTGCCGAACACCAAGATCGAGCTTCTGGAACCGCTTGGCGCGGATTCGCCGATCGCGAAATTTCTGGAGCGCAATCCCGACGGAGGTATCCATCACATCTGCTACGAGGTAGACGATATCCTTGCCGCGCGCGATCAGCTCAAGGCGAAAGGCGCTCGGGTATTGGGAGACGGCGAGCCGAAGATCGGCGCGCATGGCAAGCCTGTTCTGTTCCTGCATCCGAAGGACTTTTGCGGCACTCTGGTCGAACTCGAACAGGCCTGATCGTCGATGATTACCTTCGGTACTGGCATCGCGGTCTATTTCCTTATTTGGTGGCTGACGTTCTTCGCGGTCTTGCCATTTGGCGTGACGTCTCAACATGAAGTGGAGACAACTCCGGGTACCGATCCCGGTGCCCCGGTTTTGCCAAAACTCTTGATGAAGATCGTCTGGACGACGCTTATCTCCGGCGTCATTTTTGCGCTTCTCTATGTTGTCTACGCGTATCGCTTGATCGGCCTTGACGACATTCCCTGGCTGCCGAGGCCCTAGCCCGTAAAATCGTGCGGCGGAGCGGACCAGATGTCAGGAACCGCCGTCCGGGCTTCGAGTTGTCCCGCGCTGATGCAATCGAGAAGGGTTTGCCATGCCGAATTCGCGTTATTTCATCGTTCAAAAGGACGATAGCTGGCTGATCCGGTATGGCGATGAGGACTTCGGCCCTTATGCCACGCGTCAGGAAGCTTTGCTGTTTGCGGTCGATGCGGCGCAGAAACAGGGCGAGCGCGGGACCAATACGGAAGTGTGTCTCCTTGGCGAGAACGGACGCTTCGTCCCGCAATGGGCCTATGGGCGTGATGCCTATCCACCGCGGCTATAGAGACGCGCGCCGAGGTGTGCTCACCGATTAGGCATTAGCCGGTCTGCCAAATAAAAAAGCAGGGCAAATGCCCTGCTGAAGAAAATTGCAACCCGCTTCCCGCGTGACCATTCTTATGTTCTGAAGCGTTGGCGGCGCCTTTGGCGCTCGCAATTCCTCCCGAGACTTGGACCGGCCGGGACTTGGCTGCCCATCTACCTACGTAAGTCTATAGCACGAGATTGTCATACAACAAGAGCCTGTCACGTTATTGACCGCCATGTGCCCAAGCTGTGGGCGTCCTTGAATTTTCCGCCACAATCGGCTTTGTCTCGCCGCAGTCAGATCCCGATTTTGAAAGCGGAAAAAAATGCGTCTGTCGCGATACTTCCTGCCGATCCTTCGCGAGACGCCTAAGGAAGCGGAAATCGTTTCGCATCGGCTGATGCTGCGCGCCGGGATGATGCGGCAGGAAGCCGCAGGCATCTACGCCTTTCTCCCGCTCGGGTTGCGGGTGCTCAACAAGATTTCGGACATCGTCCGCGAGGAGCAGAACCGGTCGGGTGCGGTCGAGTTGCTGATGCCCACAATTCAGAGTGCGGACTTGTGGAGGGAGAGCGGTCGCTACGATGCCTATGGCAAGGAAATGCTGCGCATCAAGGACCGGCATGACCGCGACATGCTCTACGGTCCGCCCAACGAGGAGATGATCACTGACATCTTCCGCGCCTATGTGCGCTCCTACCGCGATCTGCCGTTGAACCTGTATCACATCCAGTGGAAGTTCCGCGACGAGGTGCGGCCGCGATTCGGCCTGATGCGCGGACGCGAATTCTTGATGAAGGACGCCTATTCCTTCGATCTCGACCAGGACGGCGCGCGGCATTCCTACAACAGGATGTTCGTGGCCTATCTTCGGACCTTCGCCCGCATGGGATTGAAGGCCATTCCCATGGTGGCCGAGACCGGCCCGATCGGCGGCAATCTCAGCCACGAATTCATCATCCTGGCGGAGACCGGCGAAAGCGAGGTCTTCTGCCATCGCGATTATCTCGAATTCGATGTGCCGCCCGAGAACGTCGATTTCGACGATATTGGCGGGCTGCAGGGCCATGTCGATCGCTGGACGTCGCTATATGCTGCGACATCGGAAAAGCATGACGCGGACACCTTCGATGCGCTTCCGGATACGGCGCGCGTATCGGCGCGCGGCATCGAGGTCGGCCATATCTTCTATTTCGGCACCAAATATTCCGAGCCGATGAAGGCCGTCGTGACTGGCCCCGACGGCTCGGAACATCCGGTCCATATGGGCTCATATGGCATCGGGCCATCGCGGCTGGTGGCCGCCATCATCGAGGCCCATCACGACGATGCCGGTATCAAGTGGCCGGAGGCCGTCGCGCCGTTCCGGGTTGCGATCCTCAATCTCAAGCAGGGGGACGGGGCTACCGATGCCGCCTGTGAGAAGGTCTATGCGGCCTTGCGGGGCAAGGGCGTAGACGTACTCTATCACGATCTCGACGAGCGGCCGGGGTCCAAATTCGCCACCGCCGACCTGATCGGTATTCCGTGGCAGATTCTGATCGGACCCAAGGGCCTCGCGGCCGGCCAGTTCGAACTGAAGAAGCGCGCCGATGGCTCGCGCGAAATGCTGGCACCCGAGGATTTGCTGGCCCGCTTCTGAGATCCCGCACCGGTATCAACAGCGCGCCAGTGCTTTTTGCGTCCGCCGCCCGGGTAACGTAAGGACCGGATGCCATGTCGGCCGGCCGATTCGCTCAGATTGACTGCACTCCACGCCGCGCCTGCGCACCGGTTTCATGGCGAAGGTGGCCGTGACGATGCCGCAATTGTGCGTCCTTCCGGTGCAGCACATTGTAGAAGAATGTCGGCCGGGCGCAGGAAACTGTGTGTGGCTCCGCCAGCGCGCTAATCCGTGGTGGCTTGAATCGGCCAGAATCGGATGAAATCGGACCGCTGGGGAGACTGAATGAGCGAACCCACCGCAACGCGTCCCTTCGCGCCTTTCGAATGGATGATTTCGCTGCGCTACCTGCGGGCGCGGCGCAAGGAGGGATTCATATCGATCATTGCCGGATTTTCCTTCCTCGGCATCATGCTGGGCGTTGCGACGCTCATCATTGTCATGGCGGTGATGAACGGGTTCCGTCAGGAATTGCTGGACAAGATTCTCGGCCTGAACGGGCACCTTCTTGTTCAACCTCTGGAGGCGCCGCTGACCGACTGGGAACAGGTCGCGGTACGTATCGGCGGCATACCCGGCGTGCGGCTGGCCACACCGATCGTCGAAGGGCAGGCGCTTGCCTCATCGCCATTTCATTCAGCCGGTGTGCTGGTGCGTGGCATCCGCGCCGCCGACCTGGAGAAGCTGACATCAATTTCCAACAATCTGCGGCAAGGTACCCTCGAAGGTTTCGATGCCGGGCAGGGCGTGATCATCGGCAAGCGGCTGGCGGATGCATTGTCGGTGCGCGCCGGCGACAACGTGACTCTGGTCGCGCCGCGCGGCGCGGTGACGCCGATGGGCACGACGCCGCGCATCAAGGCCTACAAGGTTGCCGCCGTCTTCGAGATTGGCATGTCGGAATACGATTCCGCATTCGTCTTCATGCCGCTCCCGGAATCGCAGGCGTATTTCAACAGGTCCGGGGACGTGACCGCGATCGAGGTCTATACCAACGACGCCGACCGTATGCCGGAATTTCGCAAGCTGATCACCGACGCCGCGCAACGGCCGATCTTCATGGTGGACTGGCGACAGCGCAACGCGACCTTCTTCAATGCGCTGCAGGTCGAGCGCAACGTCATGTTCCTGATCCTTACGCTGATCGTGCTGGTGGCTGCACTCAACATCGTCTCCGGTCTGATCATGCTGGTGAAGGACAAGGGCAGGGACATCGCGATTCTGCGGACCATGGGGGTCACGCAGGGCGCGATCATGCGGGTGTTCCTCATCACCGGCGCATCGATCGGTGTGGTCGGAACAGTGCTGGGTTTTCTGGTCGGGATCATTGTCTGCGCCAATATCGAAAGCCTGCGCCAGTTCGTGTCCTGGCTGACTGCAACCGAGGTCTTTTCACCGGAACTTTATTTCCTGTCCCGGTTACCGGCGCGCCTGGATGTCGGGGAAACCACAGCAGTCGTCTTGATGGCGCTTGCGCTGTCGCTTCTGGCAACGCTCTATCCCTCCTGGCGGGCAGCGCGTCTCGATCCAGTCGAAGCACTGCGTTATGAGTGAGCCCCGGCATGGCTGATACGGAAGCGGCACCGGGGCCTGTCCTCTATCTCAACGCCATCGAACGCCGTTACCGGCAGGGCGAGGTCGCGCTCGAGATCCTGCGTGGCGCCGAACTCGCTTGCTGGCTCGGCCAGTCGATCGCCCTTATTGCGCCGTCAGGTGCCGGCAAGTCGACCTTCCTGCATATTGCAGGCCTGCTCGAACATCCCGATGGCGGAGAGGTCTTTATCGACGGCAAGCCGACCTCCACCCTGTCGGATTCCGACCGCACCGAGATCCGGCGAACGTCCATCGGCTTCGTGTATCAGGCACATCATCTCTTGCCGGAATTCTCCGCGGTTGAGAATGTTATGATGCCGCAGATGGTTCGGGGCCTCTCGCGCAAGGAAGCGAACAAGCGGTCCGCCGAACTCCTGAGTTATCTCGGCCTCAAGGCGCGCCTTGACCATCGCCCGTCGGAATTGTCCGGTGGCGAACAACAGCGGGTCGCCATCGCGCGGGCCGTGGCCAATGCGCCGCGAATATTGCTGGCCGACGAGCCGACCGGCAATCTCGATCCGCATACCGCCGATCGGGTTTTCGATACCCTGACCCAACTGGTCCGCGCATCGGGTCTCGCCGCCATCATCGCCACCCACAATATGGAACTGGCCGCGCGCATGGATCGGCGTGTCACCATCCGGGACGGCGTGGTGGTCGAACTGGAATAGTCAGCCGGCGCATTTCCCAGAAGCTGCATAACGCGGGCGAACTCTCCTCGCCAAAGGCTGCTTGACAAAAGAACAAAAGAGGAACTATGTTCTCTCTACGTTCTTTTTTGTGTCCGGAAGCCTTGGAGGAAGCCATGTTTCGCGCCGTTGTTGAGGAGGCTGCCGCCCTGGCCTCACTGTCTCTCTTTCTGGGAATGGTCGCCATCTGGGCGCAGGTGTTGAGCGGGCTGTAAC
>JAEVZN010000288.1 GCA_023392205.1 Pseudomonadota bacterium | reverse complement strand
CCATGGAAAAGCTGCGCGAGACCGTCGCCGAGAGCGGCGGCAGCAAGGCTGCGACGGCGGCCATGGCCAATCTTGCGGAAGCCATCCAGGGCCTCGTCCAGCACATGCGGTCCGAGCAGCAGATGATTCGCGACTGGGCCGATTCGCAGGCCGAACAGAACCAGGAGATCCGGCGCATTCTCCAGGTCCTGTCGCGGGAAAAGACATAAGGCTTGATGGCTGTGGCACGTATCCGCCGCGAGCGCGGCCTCGATTACTGGCCCGGATTCGTCGATGCGCTGTCGACGCTGCTGCTCGGCATCATCTTCCTGCTCTCGGTGTTTGCCGTGGTGCAATTCTATCTGTCGCAGGTAGTGACGGGGAAGGACACGGCCCTGCAGCGGCTGAATGCGCAGATCGCGCAGCTCACCAGCCTGCTGGCACTGGAAAAGACCAGCCGCTCCGATCTGGAGGAATTGCTGGCATCTTTTCGGTCCAACCTCGCGGCGACAGAGGCCGAGCGCGATCGACTGCGCGGTCTCGCCGAGGGCGCCGGCGCCGCAGCCGCGGCACAGGACAAGGCGCGCGAACTCGCCGCCTCTCTCGACCTTGAAAAGCAGAGCGTGGCGCGTGCGCTGGCGCAGGTCGAATTGCTCAACCAGCAGATCGGCGCGCTGCGCCGTCAGCTCGCCGCGCTCGAAGATGCGCTGGAGATTTCCGAAAAGCGCGACCGCGAGGCGCAGACGCGCATTGCCGATCTTGGCCAGCGGCTGAATGTGGCGCTGGCGCAGCGCGTTCAGGAATTGCAGCGCTACCGTTCCGACTTTTTCGGCCGCCTGCGGCAGATCCTCGGCAACCGGCCCGATATCCGGATCGTCGGCGACCGTTTCGTGTTTCAGTCGGAAGTCTTCTTCGATGCCGGCCAGGCTGTTCTCAAGCCGGAAGGCCGCGCCGAGATCGACAAGATCGCCGCCGCCCTGCTCGAACTTGAAAAGCAGATCCCGCGCGACATCGCGTGGGTGATGCGTGTCGATGGCCATACCGACATTCGGCCCATTGTCACCGCGCAATACGCATCGAACTGGGAATTGTCCGCCGCACGCGCGATCGCCGTCGTGCAGCACATGATCTCGCTCGGCGTATCTCCGCAGCGTCTGGTCGCCGCCGGATTCGGTGAATTCCAGCCGCTGGATACCGAAACGTCGGAAGACGCCTTCCGCCGCAACCGCAGGATTGAGCTGAAACTGACCGAGCGCTAAAAAGTCGGGAGCTTCGGCTGTCGGGGGACGGCACGCTCATGTCGCAGACGTCGGTCAGACTGCGGCCGTACGATATTTCGGATGAGGACGAGACAGTCGCGCTGTGGCAGCGCAGCTGGCAGGCCGCCTATCCGCAGATCGACTTCTCGCAGCGGATCGACTGGTTTCTCGATCACTGGCGCGGATTGCAGACTAATTCCAGGATCATCGTCGCGGAATTCCCGCAGCGTCCCACCCGCCTCGCCGGCTTCGTCGCCGTCTCTCCGCGCACCGGATATCTCGACCAGATCGTCGTGGCCCCGGAGGCGCAGCGCATGAAGGTCGGGCAATTGCTGATGGAGGCCGCCAAGCTGATCGGCAGCGAGGGGCTTACTCTGCACGTCAATCAGGACAATGAGCGTGCGCTCGCCTTTTACCGCAGGAGCGGTTTCAAGATTGCCGGAGAGGATGTGAACAGCAGGTCCGGCGCACCGGTCTACATGATGACCTGGCGGCCGGGTCGGCCGCCGCGGGCGCGGTAGACGGGCTCAGAGAGGCCGCAACGGCCGGCAACGATGCTTACGCCAGATCGAATTGCAGGCGCGCCAACCGGGCGTAGAGCCCGCCAGCGGCGACGAGTTGTTCGTGCGTGCCCTGCTCGACGATACGGCCGTGTTCCAGCACGATGATCCGGTCGCAGGACAGCACTGTCGCCAGCCTGTGCGCGATCACCAAGGTGGTGCGGCCCTGCATGGAATGTTCGAGCGCCTCCTGCACCAGCGTTTCGCTTTCCGCATCGAGCGAGGACGTGGCCTCGTCAAGCAGCAGCAAGGGCGCGTCGCGCAGAATGGCGCGGGCAATGGCGATGCGTTGCCGCTGACCGCCGGACAGCGTGATCCCGCGCTCGCCGATCATGGTGTCGAAGCCTTGCGGCAGCTTGCGTATGAATTCGGTTGCTGCCGCCATTGATGCGGCGCGCTCGATCTCGTCATTGTTCGCGCCGGGCTTGCCAAACGCAATGTTGTCGCGGATCGAGGCGGCGAAAATTGCAGATTCCTGCGGCACCAAAGCGATATGCCGGCGCAGATCCAGCGGATCGGTCTGCGCGATATCGACACCGTCGAAAGTCACCCGGCCGGAATCCGGATCGTAGAAGCGCAGGATCAGGTGAAAGATGGTGCTCTTGCCGGCGCCGGAAGGTCCGACGATGGCCACTCTCTCGCCGGGCTGGACCGTGAAGGTGACACCATCGAGCGCCGGCGCATCCTTCCGGCTCGCATAATGAAAATGCACCTGATCGAAGACGATCTCGCCGCGCGCCGGCTCCGGGAAGCGCTGCGGCCTGGCCGGCGCCTTCACCTCGGGCTTCACAGCGAGGATCTCGAACAGCCGCTCGGCCGCACCCGAAGCCTGCTGCACTTCACCCCAGACCTGGCTCAATTCGCCGAGACCGCCTGCGGCGAACACCGCGTAAAGCAGAAACTGGCTGAGGCGGCCGGCCGTCATCTCGCCGGACAGGACGTCCTGCGCGCCGACCCAGAGCACCACCACCACGCTCGAGAAAATCAGGAAGATCGCGATCGCAGTGAGGACCGAGCGCGCCAGCGTGGATTGCCGCGCGGCCTGGAAAGCGGTCTCCACGGCTGAGCCGAACCGGCGTGAGGCGGCCTCTTCGCTGGTAAAGGCCTGCACGGTGCGCACCGAGCCGATGGTCTCGGCCGCATAGGCGGAGGCGTCGGCAAGCGAATCCTGCGCCAGACGCGAGCGCTTGCGCACGGCGCGTCCGAACGCCACCAGCGGCAGCACGATCAGCGGGATCGCCGCCATGACATAGGCCGACAATTTGGGGCTGGTCACGACCATCATGGTCCCGGCGCCCAGAAACAGCACCAGATTGCGCAACGCCACCGAAATGGACGCGCCGACCGCAGCCTTGATCTGGGTGGTATCGGCGGTCAGCCGCGACATCATTTCGCCGGTCTGTGAGCGGTCGAAAAATGCCGGTGACAAGGCCGTCAGATGCCGGAAGACCTCCTCGCGCATGTCGGAGACGATGCGCTCTCCGAGCGTGGTCACGAGGTAGTAACGCAGCGAACTGGCCATCGCGAGCACGAAGACCACGGCGATCATGACCGCAAAATAATTATCGATCAGAGACTCCTCGCCGGAAAACCCGAAATCGATCATCCGGCGGACCGCGACCGGGACCGCCAGGGTAGCGAGCGCGGCCATCAGCAGGGCGGCCATGGCGCACAGCGCCCGGCCCCGGTAACGCAGCATATAGGGAACCAGGAGCCGCAGCGGCTTCAGGGTCGAATTGCGGCCGCGACCGGGTACGATCGCCCCCGTGTCGGCATTGTCTGCGCGCTTCCCGCTCTCTGCCACAAGGGCCATTCCTGCTGCTCCGGACCGGTCAGGGCCTCTGAATGCCGCCTGAGGCGGCGCCGGGCAAGCCGGAATCGGCTGACTTGTGCGGAGAGGCCCCTTGCGATATAGACGCCGCGAATTTCAGCAAAACCGTCAATCCGCCTG
>JAEVZN010000121.1 GCA_023392205.1 Pseudomonadota bacterium | reverse complement strand
GCACATTATACCGCAAGGTTTTCTACCGCTGGAACGCAGTTAGCGCAGTAATTCTACCAGAACGTGCAATTATCGCGCCAAGTGCTTCGCGTCATTAAGAGAATATCAGGGCGAAGCGTCTACAGGTCAGCTGCCGGATACCGCAAACCAGGCCGGATGGTCCAGCGGAGTGAATGCCATGGCGGTGACCACAGTGATACTCGTGCCCGAAAAATCCACCCGGCTTCGGGCTGTCGTCGCTGCGTCGATCGGCAACGCCCTCGAATGGTTCGACTTCATTGTCTACGGATTTTTCGCCGTCACCATTGCCCGGCTTTTCTTCCCGACCGGAAGCGAGACCGTTTCGCTGCTGCTGGCGCTCGGTACTTTCGGTGTCACGTTCTTCATGCGTCCGCTCGGCGCCATTGTGATCGGCAGCTATGCGGATCGGCACGGCCGCAAGGCGGCGTTCACGCTGACCATACTTTTGATGATGGTCGGCACGGCGATCATCGCAATGGCGCCGACCTTCACCTCGATCGGAATTCTCGCGCCGATCCTGATCGTTCTCGCTCGCCTGATCCAGGGCTTTTCGGCTGGCGGTGAGTTCGGCAGCGCGACGGCATTCCTCGCGGAACAGAACCCCGAGCGGCGCGGCTTCTTTGCCAGCTGGCAATTCGCAAGTCAGGGCATCACGACCATTCTGGCGACAGGCTTCGGCGTCGCATTGGCCACTTTGCTCACAACAGAGCAACTGAACAACTGGGGTTGGCGTATCCCGTTTTTCTTCGGATTGCTGATCGGCCCCGTTGCCTATTACATCCGGCGCCATGTCGACGAGACGCTGGAATTCCAGACGCTAAAGATCAGCGATTCGCCGCTGCGCGAAACGCTGTCTAACAGCAAGCTTCGGCTGCTGGCGTCGCTCGGCGCAGTCGTGCTCTGCACAGTTGGAATGTACACGATCCTGTTCATGCCGATTTATGCGACGCGGCAATTAGGTCTTCCTGCGGCCGGCGCCTTTTCCGCCAGTCTTCTCACCGGTGTGATTCAGGTCACGCTGATCCCGGTGATCGGCGCCTTGTCGGATCGCTACGGGCGACTTCCGTTCGGCTTCGTGTTTGCCGCGGCGATGTTGATCATGATCTATCCGATGTTTGCATGGCTTGCCTCGTCTCCCACCTTGCAGACGTTGTTGATTGTGCAGGCGATCATGGGCGTCCTGCTGGCCGGCTATATGGGCGGGCTTGCCGCTCTGATGTCGGAACTGTTTCCCGCCCGTATGCGCACCACGGGATTGTCGATCAGCTATTCCTTCGGCGTTGCGATCTTTGGCGGCTTCGCGCCATTCATCAACACATGGCTGATCAGCGCGACCGGCAGCAAGCTTGCACCGAGCTTCTATCTGATGTTCGCGGCGGTGGTCAGTCTGGGCGCATTGACGTTGGCCCGTCGGCTTGGTGCCCGTTGACGCGAAAACTGACCAAGTTTCGTGTGATGCATTTGACTCAAATGCCCGCGTCGACATGAAGAAAAAATTCATCAGCCGCACGCTCCCGTTATCCGAATCTTTACTTCGCGCATACGGCTGTTCTTAACGTCTATCGACCATGTTGGGTCGACGATACCCGTCTGTACAGAGCAAGCAGCCCCGAACTTACACATGAGGCTCCCTCGCGCCATATCCGGACTGGCCAGCCGCATGATTGGCTCGGTGCCTGATCCGCTGCTGCATTTCGAACTGGTGCGCGGCCTTTATGGTGCGACCAGTACGCCGCGCGCGCTGTTCAGTGCGACGCTGGCGGCGGCGCTGGTTGTCGCAATTGCTTGGTACCTCAGCGGTGACGTCGGATATGCCTATTTGCTGCTGGCCTTCATTTCGGTCGGCTGTGCGCGCTCGGCGTCGGTATGGTTCTATCATCGGGCGCACCATGACCCGTCCAATATGGCCTCAATCAAGCGCTGGGAGTTCGGCGCATTGCTCGGTGCCTGGAGCTTTGCCGCCATCGTCGGGGCGGCAGGTGCCTATGCGCTGATCAATCAACCGGGAACGGACGTAGAAATCCTGATCTCATGCTGTGTGATGGGCTATATTGCGGGCGTCTCCTCGCGGAACGCGACGCGCCCTCTCATCACCATCGGTCAGGTGAGCTTCACCTGTGTCCCCTTTATGGCTGCCCTGTTCTGGCGGGCAGATGTGGCGCACGTCGTCCTGGCGATCTTTATCGGGATCCTGTATTTCGGAACGATCGTCGTGTGTCAGAGCGTCTTTGAGAATTTCGTGTCTCGTCATCTGGCGTTCCGCCGGATCGAGATTCTGGCGCAGCGCGACGCGCTGACGGATCTCTGGAATCGATCCGCCTTCCTTGGTTTGCTTGAAGAGCGCTTTGCCGCGAAGGATGGAAACCAGCAGATTGCGCTGATTGCTATCGATCTGGACCGTTTCAAACACATCAACGATACGCTCGGTCACCCCGTCGGCGATGCCGTATTGAGAGAGGTGGCAGCTCGCCTGAAATCGGTATTGCGCCCAGGCGACGAAATCTCGCGCATCGGCGGCGACGAATTCCTGGTCATGCTTGTCGGCGACCGTACGCTTGACGTCGATGCGGTGGCACGGAGAATTCTCGCCAGTTTCTCGGAGGCGTTTGCCACCAGCATAACTTCCAGTGCTTGCGGAGCGAGTATCGGGACGGCACGCGCACCGGATGACGGCGTTACTCTGGACATGCTGCTGCGCAATGTGGACCTCGCGCTATATGAGGCCAAGCGGCGCGGGCGCAGTCTGGTTGTACCGTACACCCTTAAGCTGTCGGAAGAATATGAGCATCGGGCCGCACTTGAGCATGACCTTCAATTCGCGCTGGCGCGCGGCGAACTAAGCCTCGTCTATCAGCCGATCGTCGATCCGCGATCCGGCCGGGCGATCTGCTGCGAAGCATTGATGCGGTGGAATCATCGCGTTCTGGGTCCGATCACCCCGACGGAATTCATCCCCATCGCGGAGGCGACGGGTCTGATTGTGCCGATTGGTGCATGGGCCTTAAACCAGGCATGCATCGAGGCGACAAACTGGGCTCCTGAGGTCAAGGTTGCGGTAAACCTGTCCGCAGTGCAATTCCGGCGCGGGCACGAACTGATCGATACTGTCATGTCGGCGCTCGACCAGTCCGGTCTTACGCCGAACCGGCTCGATCTCGAGGTTACGGAATCGGTTCTGATCGACGACAATGCCGCAACGCTTGGTATTCTCGAGGAGCTTCGCAGCAAGCGGATCGGGATTTCGCTCGACGATTTCGGCACTGGATTCGCGTCGATGAGCTATCTCAACGACTTCCCCTTCTCGAAGATCAAGATCGACCGCAAATTCTGCCAGGATGTCGATCACTCGCCACGGACTGCGGCCATTGTGAAGGGCATCTCGCAGATCACAAGAGAGCTGCGTATGGAGCGGGTCGCCGAAGGTGTGGAGACTGTGATCCAGCTAGAGCGGATGCAGAGCTTCGGGATCAACGCGATTCAGGGATTTCTGTTCAGTCGGCCGTTGCCTCCAGCCGAACTGCGCGAACTGATCAAAACGCCGATCCTCCCGATCCCGGTGCAGCGCAAGCGTCCGGCCGCCGCGGCGCTGCCCGAACGCCGCAAGGTTGCGCTCTGATCGCGACTGATGCTGCCCGGTCGCATTGCGAGACCGGGCGGAGCAGATCAATTCACGGCCAGAACGCGATACAGCACGGCCATCCGCATAAATCGCGACAGGCGCACCTGTTCGAAATACATCGCATTCGGCAGTGAATCGCAGGACGGATGGATTTCGTCGAAACGGGGCAAGGGATGATAAATCAGCGCCTTTGATCCGGTCCGCTCGATCTTCTCCGACGTGATGACAAAGCCGTCGCGTGTGTCATGCGGCGATACATAATCGGAAGCCGGCGGCTCTCCGATCGCGGACATGTCGTAGGGGGCCATCGTGATGGCGTCGCAATTACGCAGCGCGTCATCGATATCGGTGATGAGGCGGAGGCGGATCTGGTACTC
>JAEVZN010000091.1 GCA_023392205.1 Pseudomonadota bacterium | reverse complement strand
CCGGCGCTTTCACGACCGCGATTCTGCTCTCCACCACGCCCGAAGTTATGGCGCAATCCGGGAGCATGGGCGGGTCCATCGGCATTCAGGAAAAATCCGTCTCCGGCGACCGAGAGCCTCCGAAAGCCGCTCCCGCGCCGTCTCGCCAGCGCAGCGCGCCGGAGCCGAAACGCGCGGCGCCGAAGCCTGCGGCTCGCCCTGCGAATTACGACGGTGTCTGGCTGGTGAACAATGTGGGTTGCGGCGGCAGCGCGGGCCGGGTCCTGGTGTCCGGCGGCCGGATCAGCGGTGACGGCGGCGTCACCGGAAGCGTCAGCGCCAATGGCACCGTCAGGACTTCCACTTCTGTCTCGGTAGGCTGGGGGCGGGTCTCGGGCAATCGTGGTTCCGGCGGCTTCAGGACCAGTGATGGCTGCACCGGCAGATGGACCTCTGTCCGTCAGTAAAGTGGGCAACTCGCCCTAGCGCGAAGCCGGAACGAAAAAGCGCGGGAAAGTGCCCGCGCCTGTCTCACATCGGAAACCGTATCCGGCTGATCACCATTGCACACGTCCGGGCCACGGACGGCCGGGCACGTCATAGGGATCGTTGAACGGGGTCCGATTCCAGCCCTGCCCGGTAGGTAGGATCGAATCGATGGCCGAATAGCCGTAGGGCGTGGCGTATTCCCGATATTTGTACTCGCCCGGCGATAATTCGGGACCGGGATCTAGAAACGACCGCCGCTGGACGGTAATCCGCGACCGGGGCTGTTGCCGCTGGCGCGTATTGCGGGTGCTCTGGCTGGAGAAAAACTGCACTTGGCCCGCCTCGGGGCCGTTTGCCGAGTGAGTGTCTGCAGCCGCAGGACCCGACACCATCAGGCTGGCGCCCAGCGCAGAAGCCGCAAAAGTCATCAAAAGCGTCGCGCGCATGTCGGTTCCTGTTTCAACACGATTCAAACGCAGTCTACGCCCCTTTGGTTCACTGCAACAAGCATGTGGGACGAATCCGGCCACGATGCCGCATAGCGGGCAGTCCGGCGTTGCAATTTGACCACGCGCCAGGCTGCGCTATCGTCGTTCTAGAGCGCAGCCCATAGCGGACCACCGGCATGACTTCCGCGCCGCATCGGCATTTGACCGACCTGCTGCCCCGGCTCACCGCCTTCGCGCGGGCGCTGCTCAACGAATCCGATCTGGCCAATGATCTGGTGCAGGAGGCAGCCTCTCGCGCGCTGTCCGCACGCAGTGTGCCGATCGACCAGCCGGCCTACCGGGCCTGGATGTTCAGGATCGTCCGCAATGCCGCTCTCGATGAATTGCGCCGGCAGCGCCGCAACACCCAGCCGCCCGAGCCCGCGCCCGAGCCCGATGCTTTCGGCGGCGACGATGCCTGGATCGCGAAGATTACCGTGGAGCAGGGGCTCGCCTGCCTGTCCGCGGACCACCGCGAGATCATCGCCTTGATCGAGATCGCCGGATTCAGCTATGCCGAGACCGCAGATATCCTGCGCATTCCGGTCGGGACCGTGATGAGCCGGATCACACGGGCTCGCAGCGCGCTGCTGTCCGCCATCCAGTCGAACAGCGTGCGGCCGCTCACACCGCGCCGGGCCGGACCGCACAAGGTGATTTCGCCACATGGCCGTTGATCGCAGGGCCGCCGAACGGGCAGAAGTGCTTGAGGCCCTCAACGCATTCATCGACGGGGAATTATCCGTCGAACAGCGCGCGAACGTGGCGGCGCGGATTGCCGCCGATCCGGATCTTGCAAGGGCGCATGCCACCCTGACACGGCTGCGCGCCGGGCTTGCCGATTATAGCGAGAATGTGCCGCCGCCCTTGCTGGGAATGGCGCCAGCGCGGCGTGGCGGGTTATGGCCCGCGCTGGCATTGTCGGCGGCCAGTCTGGCGCTCGCGATCTTTGTGGCGCTGGCATTTGCCACCCGGCCTGATTCTCCCGTCACGATGGCCATGAAGCCGGACATCGTTCCGGCCGCGCTCGGCGGCCGGCCGATGATCCCGGACCTGAAAGAAGCGGGCCTGACGCTCATCCGGGTCGACGCAAGCCCGCAATGGCCGCTGGAAAGGCTGAGCGCCGTTTATACCGGGCCTCGTGGCTGCCGGCTGGAATTGTATGTCCGCCCCGATAACATCAGACCGCCCGATGTGCCTCTCGCAACGCATCATCGCGCCTGGCAGGCCGGTCCGATGATCTATGAATTGTTTGCGTTCGGGATGCCTGCGAAACGCTTCGGTGTCATTGCCGATGCGGCAGAACGGCAGATCCGCGCGCTCTCGCCACAGGATGGCAGTGAGCAAGTGTTGCGCGAAGCCCGCGTGAACGCGCCGCCCTGCACCGGCTGATCGGCTCCGACCGCAACGCACGCGAATTTCGCATGCGCGAAATGGAATAATTCGGACGGCTGGTTCGTTTCTTCCCTCCTAACGGCTGCGCAATGACGATTGCGACAAGCCGGAATGCCGCGAGGGCGGCGTCAAAGGAGGAAGCAATGTCAGGTAAAATCGAGCGGTCGATCGATGAATTGTATGCCGACGATCCGGAACGCGCCGATGCGGTGGTGTTCGGACGCAAGCCGGATGTGAACCGTCGCGGTTTTCTCGGCGGCGCCGGTCTGGCTGCGGTCGGTGCGGCGGTGGGCGGCGCAATCC
>JAEVZN010000042.1 GCA_023392205.1 Pseudomonadota bacterium | reverse complement strand
CATATGTCGGGCGGCGATTATTACGGCTCGGAAGTTTCCACCACCGTCGCGGCGGCGACCAATGCCCGCATCGAGCTGGCCGGCGCCGACGGCAAGACCATCGTGCTGAAGGCAAAGACGCCGATCCAGGCCGGTGAGATCATCGACGCGGCGGTGTTGAGCCGCAAGGCGCTGCGCGCCTTCTTTGCCGAGCAGATCGACAACGCAAAGAAGCAGGGCGTGCTGTTCTCGCTGCACGTCAAGGCGACCATGATGAAGATCGCCGATCCGATCATCTTCGGCCATGCCGTATCGGTGTTCTTTGCCGATGTGATCGAGAAACATGCCGACACGCTGAAGCGCCTCGAGGTCAATCTCAATAACGGCTTCGGCGATCTGCTGAGCAAGATCGAGACCCTGCCGGCGGCCGAGAAGGACGCGATCAAGGCCGATATCGCGGCGGCTTACGAGAGGCGGCCGGGACTCGCCATGGTCAATTCCGACAAGGGCATCACCAACCTGCATGTGCCGAGCGACGTGATCGTAGACGCCTCGATGCCCGCGATGATCCGCGATTCCGGCAAGATGTGGGGCGCCGACGGCAAGCTCCATGACGTCATGGCGGCGATCCCGGATCGCTCATATGCGCGGCTCTATCAGGCCGTGATCGACGATTGCAAGGCGAACGGCGCGTTCGATCCGAAGACCATGGGTTCGGTGCCGAATGTGGGCCTGATGGCGCAGAAGGCGGAGGAATACGGCTCGCACGACAAGACCTTCGAAGTGCCCACGAGCGGCACGGTGCGCGTGGTTGCCGACGACGGCGAGGTGCTGCTTGAGCGCCCGGTGGAGCAAGGCGACATCTTCCGCATGTGTCAGCTCCGCGACGCGCCGGTGCAGGACTGGGTCAAGCTTGCGGTACGCCGCGCGCGCATCACCGACACGCCTGCGGTGTTCTGGCTCGACAAGAATCGCGCCCACGATGCGCAGGTCATCGCCAAGGTCGAGAAATACCTGAAGGATCACGATACGACCGGACTCGATATCCGTATCCTTGCGCCGGTCGAGGCGATGAAATTCTCGCTCGAACGCATCCGCAACGGACAGGACACGATCTCGGTCACCGGCAACGTGCTGCGCGATTATCTGACCGACCTGTTCCCGATCATGGAGCTCGGCACGTCGGCGAAGATGCTGTCGATCGTCCCGCTGCTTGCAGGCGGCGGCCTGTTCGAGACCGGCGCCGGCGGCTCTGCGCCCAAGCATGTGCAGCAGTTTCAGGAAGAAGGCTACCTGCGCTGGGATTCGCTTGGCGAATTCCTCGCGCTGGGCGCCTCGCTCGAACACCTTGCGCAGACCTACAAGAACGCCAAGGCGCAGGTGCTCGCCGAGACGCTGGACACGGCCATCGGCAAATTCCTCGAATTCAACCGCAATCCCGCCCGCAAGGTCGGCGAGATCGACAATCGCGGCAGCCATTTCTATCTGGCCTTGTACTGGGCGCAGGCGCTCGCCGCGCAGAGCAAGGACGCGGAGCTTCAGGCCCGCTTCAAGAAGCTCGCCGAGACACTTGAGAAGGACGAAGCCAAGATCAATGCCGAACTGATCGGCGCGCAGGGCAAGCCGGTCGATACCGGCGGTTACTATCTCCCCGATCCGGCGAAGACGTCGGCCGCGATGCGCCCGAGCGCGACGCTGAACGCGGCACTCGCCGCGCTCTGAGGCGCAACTCAAACACCGCTCGTCCCCGCGAAAGCGGGGACCCAATACTTCCGACAAAGAACTGGATGCCCGCCTTCGCGGGCATGGGCGGGGTCTGGGCAGCCTCCGACGCTAAAGCGGACTCTCCGCGCCCTTCCCGCCCGGCGTCGATTTCTTTCTCCACACCCGATCCGCGATGACTTTTGCAGCCGCGCCGATAACCAGGGCGCAAAGCACAGCCTTGGATATTGTCTCCATCGTCCCCTCGATCAGCAGGCTGTGCACCACACTACCGATGACGATGACCGCCGCGAATGACATATGCGCGATGCGCCACGTCCGCGGCGACAGGCCCAGCCGGCGGCGGAACGCAGCCATCAGCGCGGCGGCGAAGATTGCCCACATTGCGATCACACCCCAAGGCGAGAACGGCGTCGGCGATCTGAACAGAAGTGCATCGATCATGTCCGGCGCAGAGGTGATCCACAGGCCCCCGACATGGACCACAATCGCTGCGACCAGCGCGCCGCCGATCCAGAAATGCGCACGCCGTCCAAGATAGCCCGTAAGGCCCGGCAGATAGCCTGCGATCAGCAATGGCTGAACGAGCACCAGCCCGAGGGCAACAATCCCTGCGAAACAGGCGAGAATGTAGAGCGGATCGCGATACGCGAGCAGAGGGCTCGCCGCTGCGAAGGCGAGCGGCACGCATATGACGGCCAACAGGGCGGCCCAGATCAGGGGCACCCGTGCCGGTCTCCAGCGTTGTGTTCCCAATGCGGTCAGGCCGGCTGCAGGACGAAATGCGCCTCCAGGCTGGTGTCCTTTGCGCTCCGCATGATCGGGCGCAGAAAGACGGTCCTGAATTCACCGCTGTCATAGGCAAGGTGCCCATGCGGCTGGCCGAAGATGGGAACAATCTGCGGCATCTCCAGGCGGAACACGCCGTTCTTGTCGGTAAGCGTGGCCCCGTGACTGCGCGCGTCGCTCTCCCGCCCTTCGACGGTGTGCGCCCAGATATGGATCCGCTGCCCGGCAAGCGGTGCCCCGTCGCCGGCGCGCCGGACAGTGCCGGTCATCCAGAAGCCGCCCTTGCCGATCCGGCTGACGATCGGCACGCCCTTGCGATAATTGTTGGCCCCGCCCGACATCGACTGGGTCGGTGCAAGACCCTGCGCCTGCGCGGGCACGATGAGCCCGGAGACTCCGCCTGACACCACACCGGACACGCCGACTGCAAGGACGGAGCCGCCGGCGGCCAGCAGTTTGCGGCGGTTGAGTGAAGCGGTGGTCATGTCGTTCCTCCGATCGGCATTCGATGACTCCAGTTAGATCCGGAACGCCCCGAATCTACCCGGTTGCGACCAAATGACAGTACGAGGCAAATCCGGCGATCAGCTGACATAACAGTTCTGTGAACGCGCGAGCCGGTCGCTCGAGGGCCGCTTAAAGGTGAACCACAGAACGGATTTCATATTCCCTGCCGTTTTTCGCAATCGCGATGCGCGCATTGCGACGCTCGACATACGACTTCTGGCCCGCTTCGCCTGGCTGGCAATGACGTGCTATAGGGCCGCCACAGCTGCCGGGCTGCGTCGATCGGGTCGAACGTGCCGATTCTCCCTCGGCCGGACAATTTTGCCGATACCGGAAATCAAAAGGTTGCTCCCTGAAATGGCGAAGATCAACGTGAAGAATCCCGTCGTCGAAATGGACGGCGACGAGATGACCCGCATCATCTGGCAATTCATCAAGGACAAGCTGATCCACCCCTATCTCGATATCGACCTCATCTATTACGATCTCAGCGTCCAGAAACGCGACGAGACGAACGACCAGATCACCATCGACGCCGCGAAAAAGACGCTCGAAATCGGCGTCGCCGTGAAATGCGCCACCATCACGCCGGATGAGGGCCGCGTGACCGAATTCGGACTGAAGGAGATGTGGCGCTCGCCGAACGGCACCATCCGCAACATTCTCGGCGGCACGATCTTCCGCGAACCGATCATCTGCAGGAATGTGCCACGTCTTGTGCCGGGCTGGACCCAGCCGATCATCATCGGCCGCCATGCCTATGGCGATCAATATCGCGCCACGGATTTCCGGTTTCCCGGCAAGGGCAAGCTGACCATCAAGTTCGAAGGCGAAGATGGCCACGTGATCGAGCGCGAGGTGTTCCAGGCGCCGGGCTCCGGCGTCACCATGGCGATGTAC
>JAEVZN010000024.1 GCA_023392205.1 Pseudomonadota bacterium | reverse complement strand
CCAGCGGCACGATGCCTTGGCGCGACTTGTGCAGCAGCAGGATGAAGAGACAGCCGAACACGACGATCTCGAACACGGCGCTGTTGGTCGACATGTTCGGGAACACGCCCTGCAGCCAGTTGAGGATATCCTGCAGCCAGTTCTTGATCAGCGCGACGCTGGCCGCGCCGACCAGCGCGCCGGACACGGTGCCGGCGCCGCCCAGCACCGCCATCAGCAGATATTCGATACCGGCATTCAGCCCGAACGGCGCCGGACTGACAAAGCGCGTCAGATGCGCATAGAGCCAGCCGGCGATGCCGGCAAAGGCCGCCGCCATGATGAACACATAGAGCCGCACCAGAAACACGTTGATGCCGAGGCTTTCCGACATGCCCTTGCCGCCGCGCAGAGCGCGGATCGCCCGCCCCTGCCGCGAGCGCAGCATATTGCCAGCGCCGATCAAAGCCGCGCCGCAGAAAGCCCAGATCAGGTAATAGAGCTTGGACGGTTCGTCGAAGGCATAGCCGAACAGCGAGACCGGCGGCAGATCGCCGATGCCGCCATGCGCGCCGAGGAACTGGAAATTCCCGAAGCTGAAGGCAATCGCCAGACCCCAGGCAATGGTGGTCAGCGGCAGATAATGGCCGCCCAGATGAAGCGTGATGTAGCCGATCACCAAAGCCACGAAGGTCGACAGCGCGATCCCGACCAGAAGGCCGATCCAGGGCGACAGGCCCCAGGCCGTCGACAGATACGCCGTCGCATAGGCGCCGATGCCGACAAAGGCCGCCTGGCCGAACGACGTGATGCCGCCGCAGCCGGTCAGCAGCACAAGGCCCAGCGTCACCAGCGTATAGATGCCGATATAGTTCAGAAGCGTGATGACGAAGCCGTCGGAGAAGAACGGGATCGCGGTGACGATCACCGTCATCAGACCGATCACGATGGCGCGGGCCGCATTCTGCACGGCTATTCTTCCTCGTGCTCTTCGGTGTCATGCGAGGCGACATAGAGCCATCGCCACAACACGATCGGGATGATGGCCGCGAACACGATCGCGTCCTTCAGCGCGCTCGAATAAAACGAGCCGAAGGATTCCACGAGACCGATGATGATCGCGCCGACCGCGGCCAGCGGATAGCTGACAAATCCGCCGACCACCGAGCCGATAAAGCCCTTCAGGCCGACCAGCAGACCGGTGTCGTAATAGATGGTCGTGGTCGGGCTGATCAGGATGCCGGCGACCGCAGCGATGGCCGACGCCAGGATGAAGGCCCAGGCGCCCGCGCGCGTGGTCCAGATGCCGACCAGCCGCGCGCCTTCGCGATTGATGGCGACCGCGCGCAACGCCTTGCCGGCCAGCGTGAAGCGGAAGAAGCCGAACAGCACGATCGAAAGGATACTCGCCGCACTCACGATCATGATCAACTGGTTGGGAACGAACATGTCGCCGATCGATACACTGCCGCTGACAAAAGCCGAGGTGCGGAAGCCCTCGGGCCCGAAATAGAGCAGCGCCAGTCCGGTAATTGCGAAATGCAGCGCCACCGCCACCATCAGCAGGATCAGCACCGGTGCGGTTGCAATCGGCTGGAATACGATGCGGTACAGGAGCGGCCCGAGCGGCAGCACAAGCGCAATTGTCAGCGCCATCTGCACCGGCAGCGAGAGACCCTGCGCACCGATCAGGAATGTGGCCGCGACGGGGATGCCGGGCAGAATGCCCCAATACAGAAACGCCATCGGAATATCGCGCGCCTTGCCGCGGCGGATCAGCGACGATGCCTCGACGATGAATGCCATCGCCGCCAGCGTCAGCACAAGCCACACGGTGCCAGGGACCCGCTGCAACTGGAATGCGCCCAGGGTTAGCGCCGAATAGGCAACAAGATCGCCATAGGGGACAAAGATGACGCGCGTGACGTTGAAGATCAGCACGATGCCGAGCGCCATCAATACATAGATGGCGCCGGTGCCGAGGGCATCCTGAACCAGCAGAAGAAAGATTTCGAACGTCATGTCCCCGCCCGCGCGTCACCGGCAACTTGCCGACGCGGTTTAGTGGCGCGCCGCGCCCCCCGCTTTGCTTACGTCCTGCGGCATATGCAACCCGCCCGGGCAACGCCCCGGCCGGATGCATCCGCTCTTGTCAGTTCGGCAGATAGACCCACTTGCCGTCCTTGACCTGAACCAGGATCACCGAGCGTTCGTCGACGCCGTAGGACGACCCTTCCGGAAACTGATAGACGCCATTGGTGCCAACCAGTTCCTTCACGTTGCGCACTTCGTCGCGCACGGCCTGCCGGAATTCCGGCGTGCCGGGCTTGGCCTTTTTCAGCGCCCGCGCGATGGCGTCCTGGAGAATCAGCGTGCCGTCATAGGCAAAGGCGGCGAAGCTGTTCCAGCTGCCCTTGCCGTTGATGTCCTCGTATTTCTTGATGAAGTCCGCGGACACCTTCTTGATCGGGTTGCTGTCGGGCAATTGCTCATGGGCGCCGATCGGACCGGTCACGCCGACCACGCCTTCGACCGCCTTGCCGCCGACACGCAGATAGTCCTGGTTGAACACGCCGGGCGTTGCATAGACCGGACCCTTGAAGCCGCGTTCGGCCAGCGCGATATGCGGCAGCGCACCGGGCGTGCCCGAGCCGCCGACCATGACGGCATCCGGCCGGGCGGCGATGATCTTCAGCACCTGACCGGTCACGCTGGTGTCCGCCCGCGCGAAGCGTTCGTTGGTCACGACGTTGATCCCGGCTTTGTCGGCGGCCTCTTTCAGTCCGTTATAGGCGATATCACCCCACGGATCGCTGAAGCCGATATATGCCACGGTCTTCACGCCGCGCTTGACCATGTCCTTGACCAGCGCGCCGGCCCAGAGATTGGCCGGTTGCGGTGTGGCAATCATCCACTTGTTCTTGTCGGATGGAAACGCGGCCGGCGCGAGCGAGACCTGCTGCAATCCTTCGCGCGAGGTCACGTTGCCCATGGCCTGCGAAGCCGGCGTGTTGGAACCACCGATCAGGATGTCGACCTTGTCGTCGGTGACCAGCTTCTGTGCATTCTTCACGGCCGTCGAGGGATCGGATGCGTCGTCGAGAAAGATGAGCGTAACCTTCTCGCCGCCGATCTCCTTCGGCATCAATTCGACGCCCTTGCGATAGGGAATGCCGAGCGATGCATTGGGTCCGGTCAGCGCCAGTACGACGCCGATCTTGATCTCGGCATAGGCCGGTCCCGCAGCGGCGACGAAGCCTGCCGCCGTAACCGAAGCCAACAGTTTCTTGATTGACATGATGTCCTCCCTGGCTCAATACCTGTAAGTATGGATGTCGCACTTCGCGAAGTCAATTCGCGCCTAATGAGACATTGCGCTGTTTGCGAGCGGAGGTGAAGCCGCCATGTCGTCTCACGCGCCCTCGAACTTGCCCTCCGAAGATAAACGCCCTGCACCGCGGCGGATCGGTCTTGTCGGAACCGGCTCGGTCGGTTGCGGATGGGCCGCCATCTATCTTGCACGCGGCTATGAGGTGATCGCGACCGATCCGTCTGCCGAAGCGCCAGCCCGCGCGCGCGCTTTTGTTGCGGAGAGCTGGGATGTGCTGCGCAAACTCGGTGTCGCGCAAGCGGATGCGCCACCGCTGCACAACCTTTCGTTTGTCGAAAATGCCGGCGCTGTCGGCGCGTCTGCCGATCTCGTTCATGAGAACGCGCTGGAAAATCTTGCACTGAAGCAGGAGGTGTATGCGGAGCTTGAACGCAGCGCACCGCCCGACCTTATCATTGCGTCGAGCACCGGCGGCATTCCGCCGACGCAGCTTCAGGCCAAGATGATGCATCCCGAACGGCTGGTGGTGTGCCATCCGTTCAATCCCCCGCATCTTGTCCCGCTCGTCGAAATCATCGGGGGCGAGAAGACCTCACCCGGAATCGTCGACTTCGCGATGACGCATGTCCGCTCGCTCGGCAAGAAACCGATCCGTGTCGACAAGGAAGTCACGGCTTTCCTGACCAATAGACTGCAATTCGCGTTGCTGCGCGAAGCGGTTCATTGCGTGGCGGAAGGGATTGCAAGCCCGCGCGCGATCGAGGATGCCATGCGTTACGGCCTCGGTCCCCGCTGGGCGGTAATGGGCGCGCTGACGACCCTCACGCTGGCCGGCGGCCCCGGCGGCATGCCGCATGTCCTTACCATCGCGCCCGAACTCCAGAAATGGATGGACGCGCTCGGCTCCCCCGACCTCACCTCACCTGCCGTCCAGAGCGCGCTGATAAAGGCTGCGCAGGACATCACCGCCGGGCAACCCCTTGCGGAGTGGATTGCGTGGCGCAACGATGAACTGGTTAAACTGTTGCTTGCAGTCGACCCTTCGCACGATCCTGCGGGGCAGACCCCAACTGCATCCCGGCCCTAATCTCCAGTCAGGCGCTGTAAATAATGCCACGTCAGGCCCTCAAGTCGCAAAAGCCGCAAGCCGAAGCGCCGCTCGGACGCAAGGACTGGATCGAGGCCGCCATCGCGATGCTGGCCGAGGACAATGTGGAGGCTCTGCGCGTCGATACATTGGCCGACCGGCTGGGCGTGACCAAGGGCAGCTTCTACTGGCATTTCAAGGGGCGCGACGACCTGCTGCTCGCGGTGGTCGAGACGTGGCGCCTGCGCATGACCAGCGAGACCCGCAATCTCATCGTCGACACAACGGGCACCCCCTGGGAGCGACTTGAGCGGCTGATCCGGATCGCGATCTCCGGCCGGCAGGACGTGCCAGGCGGGCCGTTCGAGATGACGCTGCGCGACTGGGCGAGACGCGATGCGAAGGTCGCGGCGATTGTGCGGCAGGTCCACCAGGAACGGATCGACTTCCTGCGCCGGCTTTACCGGGACGCGGGCCTGAACGATACGGACGCATTCGATTATGCCGAACTGCATATGTCCTTTGTCATCGGCACCCGTATGACGCTGAGCCCCGACGATCGCGACGAGATCCAGGCGCGCCGGAAAATCGCAATTTCGCTGTTGCTGCCGCGCGAGCGGACCGGGGTCTGACCCGTATCCGCTGCCACAGCGCGGCCCGATTGCGCTGTCAGTGCTGCCGTACCTTTTCAGATTTGGCATATCCATGCAGATTGTCCGGCGGGTCCGGTCGGGAATGAACGGCAAGGCGGCAAGTATGCGCATGCGGCTTGCACAGGCGCTTGCGACATGCGCGGCCTTCTGCATCGTTGCTACCGGTCCAGCCGTGGCACAGCAGACAGCCTCCGCCCCGCAATGCGATGCGGCGGCGTTCCGCGTGATAGTCGATGTCGGACATACGCCGGAGGAACCGGGCGCGATCAGCGCGCGCGGCGCGACCGAGTATGATTTCAATCTCAGGCTCGCAAAGGTGATTGAGGCGCGGCTGAACGAAACCGGTTTCGGGCGCACCTCACTGCTCATGGCCAAAGGCGATGCGATCCCCAGTCTGGTGCGCCGAATCGCGCAGGCCAATGCCGCCGGCGCCGACCTGCTGATTTCGGTCCATCACGATTCCGTCCCGGAGGCGTTCAAGTCGTTCTGGCAGTTCAACGGCCAACAAATGCAATACAGCGACAGGTTCAGGGGCCATTCCATCTTCGTATCGCGCGACAATCCGCATTATCGCAACAGCGTCGCCTTCGGCGCTTTGCTCGGCGCGCGGCTCAAAGCGCGCGGGCTTGTCTATACGCCGCATTACAGGGAAGCCTTCATGGGCGCGCGGCGGCGCACGCTGGTCAATGCCGATGCGGGCGTTTACCGCTACGATCAATTGCTGATCCTGCGCACCACGCGCATGCCCGCGATCCTCCTGGAAGCCGGCTCGATCGTCCATCGCGACGAGGAATTGCTGATGGGCGATGCGGATCACCAGCGACAGATTGCAGGCGCGGTCGCTGAAGCTGTCGAGCGCTATTGCGCCATGCGCGGCACGAATGTGCGCAGTGCCGGCGCGAAGCGCTGATCTGCCCGGACCCGCAATTCGGATTCAGGCCGTTTCGCGCATCCGCGCCGATTTCTCCGCGGTCCAGGCGGCGAGATCGCGATGCGCCTGCGCCTTGAAGCTCGCCGCCTCTTCGTCGCTGAGCGTCTCAGTGGTCAGTTCCAGCCTGATGCCGTTCGGATCGAAGAAATAGATCGACTGGACGAAGCCGTGATCGGTCACGCCGACGACGGGAATGCCGGCCGCTTCGAGCCGCGCCTTGGCCTCCGTAACCTCGTCGATATTGTTCATGCGCAACGCCAGGTGGTTGACCCAGGCCGGTGTGTTCGGCGACGGATCGGCCGCCTGGTTGTCGCCGAGATCGAAGAAGGCGATGTATGACCCATCGCGCATCTGAAAGAAGACGTGGACATAGGGGCATTCCTCCCCTGTCGACGGCACCTTGTCGGCCTTGATCACATGCGCCAGCGGCAGGCCGAGAATGTCCTCGTAGAAATGCCGCGTCTCCTCGGCATCGCGGCAGCGATAGGCAAAGTGATGCAGGCCGTGAATCGGCGCGACGGACATGAGAGCCTCCCTCCTGTGCAACAATCCGGCATTTCCTGGAGCGGCGTGGAAAGCCGCCCGGACGGCCAAAGGCTAGCACATCGCCGGTCACGGGCGACCGGACATTGCCACACCGGATGATTCTGGACCGGATCCTGGCCATCCCATTGCGCCATATCAATGCCGTGTAGTCGGGGGATGCGTCCCATTGCAAACGCGCCTATGATGGCCGATCTCATCCGCTGAACGGAACTCGCCTGGAGGATATCACATGGCACGGCTGCGGCATTTTGCGGTCTGCGTGCGCGACCTGGACGCATCGGCCCAATTCTACAACTCGGTGTTCGGCCTGAAGCGGCATGGCCGCGAAGACCTGCCGATCGGATCGGCGGTCTATATGGGCGACGGAACCATCAACCTGGCGCTGCTCAACTTCAAGGGCGACAAGGGCCACGATTTCGGCGACAAGCCCGAAGGGCAGATCGGTGCCAATCATTTCGGCTTTCAGGTCGAGAACATGAAGGACACCCAGGCCCTGATCGAAAAGAATGGTGGCACCTTCTTTTTCGATCTCGGCGACGAGCGCAAAGGCAATTTCGAGCGCAAGTTCAAGGACCCGGAAGGCATCATTTTCGACATCTCCGAGAATGGCTGGGTCGGCACCGACAGCCGCAAGATCAAGGCCGATCCCGACCATGCCTTCCTCGACGAAGCGCTGGTTCCCGCCGGCAACCTGAAGGGCCGCATCAAGCATTTCGCGCTGTTCGTGCGCGATCTGGAAAAGTCTGCCGCCTTTTATCAGACCGTGTTCGGACTGACGCATCTGGGCTACGACCATCAGCCGATGGGCTCGGCAATCTATCTGACCGACGGCACCACCAACCTGGCGCTGATCTGTCCCAGCATGCCGGCCGACAAATACAAGCCCGGCGCCAACCATTGCGGTTTCCAGGTCGAGGACCTGAAGGATACGGAAGCCCGCATCGAAAAGTCAGGCGGCGCGTTCTTTTTCGATTTCGGCGACGCCAAGACCGGCAATTTCGAGAAGAAATTCAAGGACCAGGACGGCGTCGTGTTCGATATCTACAAGCATGGCTGGGTCGGCACCGAAAGCTATAGCAAGCAGGACCACCAGGACGAGAAGTCTCTGGCCGCCGCGAAATAACGACCACGGCCTCCCTCACCTGCTTCCGGCCGGGGGAAGAGAATGCAGAAAGGCCCGGCCAGCACGGCCGGGCCTTTTTTGCGTCGCGTTTACTGCGGCTTCAGACCGGCTTCGGAAACAACCTGCTCGGCCGATTTGCGTCCGGTCACGATCAGCTCGCGAAGCTCCTCCACGGTCCCCGCGGCCGGCGCCAGTCCCCGGTCGATCACATTGCGCTTGGTGAAGGCCGAGCTGGCAAGAACCTTCGAAATTTCCGACCGCATCTTCTCGACAATCGGTTGCGGCGTCTTTGCCGGCGCGAACAGCGCGAAGAAGGGCCGGCCGATATAGCCCTTGTAGCCGAGTTCAGCCGCCGTCGGCACGTCGGGCAAGGCCGGCAACCGCCGCTCGCCGTCGATCACGAGGCCGTTGACCTTGTTCGATTCCAGCAATGCCAGCAGATTGCTCACGCCGATAAACGCAACCGGCGTCGTGCCGGTCAGCATGCCATTGACCGCATCGCCGCCGCCACGGAACGGCACTTTCACCAGATCGCCGCCCTTTTCCTTCTTGATGAAGGATTCGACGAAGGCGGCCTGCGCCACGCCCGGCGAGGCGTAGCTCATCGTGCCGGGCTTGGATTTCGACAAGGCCACCAGGTCGTCGATCGTCTTGACCTTCATATCGGTGTTGATCGCAAGCACCTGCGGCAGGAAGAACAGGGTCATCACCGGCTCGATGCTCTTGTCCGGATCGTAGGGCAGATTCTTGAAAAGGAACGGATTATAGATCACCGCTTCGCCTGGCAGGACGCAGAAGGTGTATCCGTCCGGATCGGCATCCGCACAGGCGCGCGACGCGATATTGAACCCGCCACCGGGGCGGTTTTCGATGATCACCGATTGCTTGAGGCTTTTGCCGAGTTCCTCGGCCAGCACGCGCGCGAAGATATCGCTCGCACCGCCCGCGCTGGACGCATTGATGAACCGGATCGTCGACTTCGGATAATCGCTCTGCGCCAGTGCCGGGCTCATCATGGCGGCACCGGCCAGCATCGTCAGTCCTGTCACCAGGTATTTCATGTCGTTTCCTCCTGCTTCGATGTCTGTTGTTTCGATTTTTTAATGAAATGTCAGCGGGCCGGCGCAAGCACTTCGGCAATCCAGTCGGTCATGTAGTCGATCTGGATCGACATATTGTCGACGCCGCAATGCTCGATGCCACCTTCCGTTGCGTCAAAGATACGCAGGTCCCGCCGCGGGCTGTTGATGGCGCGCTCCACCATCGTCTTGGCCTGTTCGAGCGGTACCTGACGGTCATTCGCACCATGCGCGACCAGCACCGGACAGCGGATACGTTCGGCAATTCCGCCTTCCAGAGACATGGCGGCGATGGCCTTGGCGGTCTCTTCCTCGCTGCTCGTGCCGTAATACCACATGGCATGATCGAGCCAGTCGGCGATGGAGCGTGCCGCACCGGGATTGCGCAGGATGCGCCCGTGCGATCCGTCATTGTCCCAGCGCGCGCCATGCGCCACGGCGCAAGCCAGCCGGTGCTCGAACGCCGCCGAGCGAAAGGCGTAATAACCGCCAAGGCTCGGCGCGATGATGCCGATCCGCTTGGGGTCGACTTCCGGACGCTGCAAAAGCCAGTCGACGCATGCGGTCGCGGCGCGCTCGATATCGGCAATGGCCGAAAGCTTGAGTTTCCGGAGCGCACCGCCGACGCCGGGATGATCGACATGCAGACAACCGATATTGCGCGCGCTCAGCTCTCCCGTGAGGTCGGACAGAAACGCCCATTCCTTGGAGACATCGAACCCGTCGAACACGATCATGCAGGCGCCGGGCTCCTTTGCCGGCGGCGCAACATAGAGCGAGGGCAATGCAACCTTCTCGTAGGGCACATCCACAAATTGCACGGGATTGCCGGACAGAGACATGCTGAGCCGGAAAGCGTCCAGCATCGAATCGTAGCTTTGCATCTTGCGCGGATCGTGATGGCTCATCTGCCGTTCGGCGGCCATGTAATAGAGGCACGCGCGATGATATTTCCGCGCCGCACTTCTGTCATGCCCGTTCGCGCGATCCCGGTCGGCAAGACCGCGCACACGGTCGGCGAGCCTGCACCAGGATTCGAACCAGCGGAGCTGCCTGTCCTTTGCGGTTGCGTCTTTCGGCATCTCGTCGCGCAACGGCCGGCAGGCCTCTTCGATCTCGGACATCTCGCCGCCGACCTGGACCGTCATCAGCACGCCCATGTTCCAGGAATAATTATCCGGGAAATACTCAAACACCTTCACGCTCGATTGCATCGTCAGTCCTGACCTTTCCATCCCTGTCGTATTGTGACGAACGTGGCGCCACGATTCGTTTCTGCTTACCGCCATTCTGCGCCGAATGCGTCGGGAGATCGATCTGACAAGCGAATGCGGGCCATGCGCTGCGCGCAGATGGCCGTTCATTCGCCACCCATGCGATGTCAGCGGAGGCCTTCGGTTCCGGTCGGGATATGCCGCGCGGTTTTGGTGCGCTGCGCAATCATCCATTTCGACTTGCCGGCGAGCGTCAGAAAGCCGCGCCGCAACGGCGCGGGCCATGTCGTCGGCAATCCGAGGAACACCGACACGCGCTGAGTGTGTTCGGTGATCGGCCGCTCGTTCTTTTCCCATTGCGCCAGCGCAGTCGGAATATCCTTCTCGCGATCCAGATAGACCGCCAGCGACAGCGCATTCATCATCGAGCAGCCCGCGCCCTGCCCGATATTCGGCGGCAAGGCATGCGCCGCATCGCCGATCACCGCGACACGCCCGGCCGACCATGAGGTCAGGCTCGAATAGCCAAAGCGGTCATAGCGCCCGCGGTCGCCGAAGCGGTCGATCAGGCTCTCCAGATGCGGGAAGGCGCGCACCCACAGATCGCGATCGATCGGCACTCGGCGCGCGACCTCGTCCGAATGCAGCATGGTCAGCGCCATATAGACTTCGGTCTCGCTGACCGGCGTGTAGAGAATGCGCCGGCTTCCCGACCAGGTCTCGATGGTGGTACCGCCGTCGCCGGACGCCATTTCCTCCGGCGTCTTGTCGATCATGAAACGGATCGCGCCATCCGGCATGTCGCGGCGCTTTCGCAGCAGGCCCAGCGAGTCGCGGATCTTCGAATAGAACCCGTCGCCCGCCACGACCAGATCGGCCTTCAGGCGCTGGCCGTCCGCCATGACGAGTTCGCCCTCGGCCGTGGCCGATGCGACCTCGGAATCCAGCACGATCTCGGCACCGGCCCGGCGCGCGGCATCCGCCAGCGCATTGATCACCCGCTGACGCACGACGCTGAATACGCGCGTCGACTTGTCCCAGCGATGCACGGCAAGGAGCCGGTTGCGTTCGTCCCGCATCTCGCGGGTATGGGCGAAGGGCGCGCCCTTGATCGCGTCCTCATAAGCGCCGAGCCGTTCGAGAACACGCAAGCCGTTTTCATAGATATAAATGCCGGCGCCCTGCGGCCGCAGCTGGTCGGACCGCTCATGGACACGCACGCTCCAGCCATGCTGCGCCAATGCGCAAGCCGCCGTCAGGCCGGCGTCGCGGTCTAGAGTTCTCGCGGAGCCGATGCGCGCCTATCGCATCGGCGATCCGCAGGGCACTTATCCCATCTACAGCGGCGAAGGCGCGGCGCGCATCGAGGGCCGCTGG
>JAEVZN010000607.1 GCA_023392205.1 Pseudomonadota bacterium | reverse complement strand
CGGGTACCGAATCCAAGATCGGCCAGTCTGCGGTGAAGCCGTGACGGACACGGGAAGCCGGCCCGCCGCCCTGTTGACAGACCGGCAGCGTCTGGACTGGCTGCGGCTCATCCGCAGCGAAAATGTCGGGCCGCGCACATTCCGGTCGCTGGTGAACCATTATGGCGGTGCACGCGCGGCTCTGGACGCCTTGCCCGACCTTGCCCGGCGCGGCGGCGCGAAGGCGCCGGGCCGGATCTGCACTGTCGCGGAAGCCGAGCGCGAACTGGAGATCGCTCATCGCAACGGGGCGCAATTCATTGCGCTTGGCGAAACACTCTATCCCTTTCGTTTGCGCATGGTCGACGATGCGCCGCCGCTCCTTGCTGTGCGGGGAAACGCCGAAATCCTGACAATTCCGATGCTTGGCATCGTGGGCTCGCGCAACGCGTCCGCGGCCGGTGCGAAATTCGCAAGCCAGATGGCCCGCGAATTGGGCGATGCCGGCTTTGCAATCGTGTCCGGCCTCGCCCGCGGGATCGACGCAGCTGCCCATCACGCCACAATCGGAAGCGGGACTGTGGCCGTTCTGGCCGGAGGGCATGACAGGATCTATCCCCCCGAGCACCATTTCCTGCTCGATCAATTGCTCGAAAATGGCGCCGCCATTTCCGAAATGCCGTTCGGCTGGGAACCGCGGGCGCGCGACTTCCCGCGCCGCAACCGGTTGATCTCGGGGCTTTCTCTGGGGGTTCTGGTGATCGAAGCGGCGCGGCGCTCCGGCTCTCTGATCACCGCGCGGATGGCCCTTGAACAGGGCCGCGAGGTCTTTGCCGTCCCGGGCTCGCCGCTAGACCCACGATGCGAAGGTACCAACGGCCTGCTCAAACAGGGCGCGACACTGGTCACCGAAAGCGCGGACATCCTGGGAGTGCTGCAACCGATCCTTGGCCGGTCCACCGATCTGACCGCCGAGGAACCTGAAGACATCCGCGATAAAGGCCCTGCGGAGGAGCCGGAGATGAGCGATAGGCGGCGGATCGTGAGTCTCCTCGGGCCGACACCGGTGGATCTCGACGACCTGATCCGGTTATCTGGTGCGCGGCCGGCTATCGTAAGGATGGTGCTGCTGGAGCTCGAGATTGCCGGCCGTATTGAACGTCAGGCCGGCGGCCGGATTGCCCTGGGAAGCTGAACAGGCGAACGTCAGCCAGGCTCACGCCCGTCAGAGCGCACAGAACTCTCTGCCTCCATTTTCGTCATCTCCAGCAGATAGACGAGTGTGGGAAATCCGTGTGTGCCGGCAATTCCGGCAAGCTCGCGTGCCATCGCAGCGATATAGGAAGCTGCGGCAGCCCGCTCCTCAGCGGTTTCCCGAGCGCCCGGACCGCTGTAATCGGGAGTGCTATCCGGACGCTTCCGACTCATGTCGCCCAATTCGAAAGAGACAATCGGTCGAACGATACTTTATATCTCATAGGTTGCAAATATTACATATTGCACTTTTAGCGACATGCAACTTCGCATTCCCGTCATTTGACACGGGGGGTCGATTTACCCATGGTCCGGCCCCACTTAAGCGACGGAATCGTTCGTAAGGTCTGAAAATCAGACTTAAGCTCTTGGAAATCCATGAATATCGTCGTCGTCGAATCTCCGGCAAAGGCCAAAACCATCACCAAATACCTCGGTCCGGGGTACGAGGTTCTGGCTTCGTTCGGCCATATCCGGGATCTTCCGGCCAAGGATGGCTCGGTCGATCCGGAGGAGAATTTTCGAATGATCTGGGAGGTCGACGAGCGGGCCCAGAAGCGGATCAACGACATCGCCCGCGCGGTCAAATCGGCCGACAAGCTGATCCTCGCCACCGATCCGGATCGCGAAGGGGAGGCTATTTCCTGGCACGTACTGGAAGTGCTGCGCGAAAAGCGCGCCCTCACCGACCAGCAGATCGAGCGCGTCGTCTTCAACGCCATTACCAAACAGGCCGTCAGCGAGGCCATGAAGAATCCGCGCAAGCTCGATCACGCGTTGATCGATGCCTATCTTGCGCGCCGGGCTCTGGATTATCTCGTCGGCTTCACGTTGTCGCCGGTCCTGTGGCGCAAATTGCCGGGCGCGCGGTCGGCCGGTCGTGTCCAGTCGGTGGCGTTGCGGCTGGTCTGCGACCGCGAACTCGAGATCGAGAAATTCATCACGCGGGAATACTGGTCGCTGGTTGCAACGCTTGCGACTCCGCGCAAGGAGAGCTTCGAGGCGCGGCTGGTCGGCGCCGACGGCAAGAAGATCCAGCGCCTCGATATCGGCGCGGGACAGGAGGCCGAAGACTTCAAGAAGGCGCTTGAGAGCGCAGCTTTTACCGTCGCTTCGGTCGAGGCCAAACCGGCCCGCCGCAATCCGCCTCCCCCGTTCACGACTTCGACGCTCCAGCAAGAGGCGAGCCGGAAGCTCGGTTTCGCACCGGCGCATACCATGCGGGTGGCGCAGCGGCTCTACGAAGGCATCGACATCGGTGGCGAGACCGTCGGCCTCATTACGTATATGCGAACCGACGGCATCGACATGGCTCAGGAGGCCATCTCGGGCATTCGCACGATGATCGGCAGCAATTACGGCGCGGCCTATGTCCCGGACACACCGCGGCGCTATCAGAACAAGTCGAAGAACGCGCAGGAAGCGCATGAGGCCATCCGCCCGACCGACGCCGCGCGCACCCCGCGCGAGGTCGCGCGCGCGCTCGATCCCGAGCAGGCCAAGCTCTACGAGCTGATCTGGAACAGGGCCGTGGCGTCGCAGATGCAATCGGCCGAACTGGAACGCACGACCGTCGAGATCGAAGCCAAGGTTGGCAGCCGGCTGCTCGAATTGCGCGCCACCGGGCAGGTCGTCAAGTTCGACGGCTTCCTGACATTATATCAGGAAGGCAATGACGATGGCGACGAGGACGATGAATCGAAGCGCCTGCCCGCAATGTCGCAGGGCGAGCCGCTGACGAAGGAAAAGATCGCCGCCACGCAGCACTTCACCGAGCCGCCGCCGCGTTTCACGGAAGCCTCCCTCGTGAAGCGAATGGAGGAGCTCGGTATCGGCCGTCCCTCTACTTACGCATCCATTCTCGCGGTGTTGAAGGATCGCGGATATACGCGGCTCGACAAGAAGCGTCTCATTCCCGAAGACAAGGGCCGCATTGTCGTTGCGTTTCTGGAGAGCTTCTTCCAGAAATACGTCGAATACGATTTCACCGCCTCGCTCGAGGAGCAGCTGGATCGCGTCTCCAATAACGAGCTCGAATGGCACCAATTGCTGCGGGACTTCTGGACCGATTTCACCGCAGCCGTTGGCGAGATCAAGGATCTGCGCATCACGCAGGTGCTGGATGCGCTCAACGATCTGCTCGGGCCGCACATCTTCCCGAACAGGGAGGACGGCACCGAGCCGCGGCAATGCCCGACCTGCAGCGAAGGCCAATTGTCGCTGAAAGTCGGAAAGTTCGGCGCCTTTATCGGCTGCTCCCGCTATCCCGAATGCCGCTACACACGGCAGATTACACCCGGCGCCAATGGGGCGGAGACCGCGACCAAGGTGCTGGGCCTCGATCCCGAGACGGGACTTGAAGTCTCGCTGCGCGGCGGCCGCTTCGGCCCCTATGTGCAGCTTGGCGAGGGCAGCAAGGACGAAAAGCCGAAGCGGGCAGGTCTGCCGAAAGGCACGGCGCCGGACGATGTGGATCTGAAGATCGCGCTTGGCCTTTTGTCGCTGCCGCGCGACGTCGGCAAGGATCCCGAAAGCGGCGAGATGATCATCGCCGGCATCGGACGTTTCGGCTCATACGTGAAGCTTGGAAAGACCTACGCCAATCTCGAGCAGGGTGACGATGTCATCAATATCGGCCTCAACCGCGCCGTCACACTGATTGCTGAGAAAAAGGCCAATCC
>JAEVZN010000430.1 GCA_023392205.1 Pseudomonadota bacterium | reverse complement strand
CACCAGAGCCGCGCGTGCGGTATTGAGGAAGATCGCGCCGGGCTTCATGCGGGCAAGACGTGTCGCATCGAGGAAATTGCGGGTCTCGTCATTGAGCACAAGGCTCAGCGAAACCACGTCCGACCGCTCCAGCAATTCGTCGAGGCCGACCTGCATCACGCCGCTCTCCGGCCGGGCTGTCCGGTTATAGGCGATCACATTCATGCCGAGACCCTGCGCGATCCGTGCGGTCTCGCTGCCGATCCCCCCCAGTCCGATAATGCCGATGGTCTTGCCAAGAAGCTGGACGCCTTCCAGCGGCTTCCATGTACCGCCCCGTAAGGTGCGGTCCATGCGCGCGATATCGCGCGCGCAGGCGAGCAGAAGGGCGATGGTGTGTTCGGCCACGGCCGTGTCGCCATAACCCTTGATGATGTGAACGGTGATGCCGAGATCCTTCAGCTCGGCGAGGTTCATGTAGCTCGCCGCACCGGTGCCAAGAAAGACGATGTGCTTAAGGGCTTTGCATTGCGAGATCATTTGTGTCGGCATCGCTGAATGATCGTCGAGCACGACCTCGTAGCCGTCCAGAAGCCGCGGCAGGTCGGTGCTGGTAAACGGCGCCGTATTGAGGGTGACGGCCGGATCGTCCGGCCGATGGACACGGTGCCAGACGGGCTCGAGCTGGTGATTGCAGTCGATAAAGATGGCTTTCATGACGGGGTCTTCTCCCGAATCATCACGCGCCGCAAGAGCAGCGCGACCGTCAGACCGGAGATCGCCACCGCGACGAAAACCAGAGGCGCATAGGACCACCCGAAACGCTGCACGACGCCGGCCATGGCCGCGGGGCCGAACAGATTGCCGAGATTGCTGGTCTGGTTGAGCAGCCCGAGCACGATGGCTAGCATGGCCGACGATGGCGCAAAGCGCGGCGCTGCTGCGAAGATGGAGGCCGGGATCAAACCGGTAATGGCCAGGCTCAGCGAGGCGAGAGCGGCAATGGCGATGACCGGCAGATATTCGGAGAAGATGCCGAAGCCGGCGACACCCGCAAAGACATAACCGAAGGCGCCGATGCTCCAGAGTGGCACCCCGAAGCGCACCAGCGCGCCGGCCGAGAGGTTGCCGGCGGCATTGGCGGCGACCGTCAATGCGCTGATGGCGCCGGCGGCCGAGATGGTCAAACCCAGCCGGTCGACCAGCAAGGTCGGCAGCAGGTTGGCCATGGCCGCATATTGAAACGTGTAGATGCCGAAGGCGACGGCGAGCAGCAGCGGACCCGGTGCGCCGAGCGCCTGCCGGATGTTCGGTCCCAGTGTGAAGCCGCGCCGACCCGGCTCCTGTTCTTCGGTGACGGGAAGGATAGCAATGACGCCCGCATAAAGGAGCGCGGCAACGCCATTGACGATCCACAGCGCCTGCCATCCGAACGACAGCAGAAGGGGTCCGCCGATCATCATGATCACCGAGCCGATCGGCATATAGGCGCCCCATACCGCAAGCACCGTGTCGCGGTCGCGCGGCGCTGTCACGGCGCGCAGCAGTCGCGGAATCGCCAGCACCGCGGCCAGAAATCCGCAGCCCTCGATCACGCGTGTGAGAATCAGCATGGTTCCGTCGCTGACTGCTGCGCCCGCGAGGCTTCCCGCACCGGCAGCGATCAGGCCGGCGATAAGGGTGCGGCGCGCACTGAACAGCGACGCGAGAATTCCGGACGGCAATCCGCCCACGGCCCCCAGCACGCCATAGGCCCCGATGATCCAAGACGCCACCACGAGCGACAGCATCAATTCGCGTTGCAGGACCGGGGCGGCGATGGCGGCCTTGCCGATCTGCAACGCCACCATGACACCCGCGAGGATGAGGGCGAGGACGGCGCCCCAGCGGGTTCGTGTCAGCATGAAGGTTTCCGGCAAATCGTCATCACGCGAGGAGTGCCGCGTGTTATAGCGGCAAGATGGGGACACTCAAATCCATCCTGCTCTATGCGCTTGTGGGCTATGCCGTTCTGGTAGGGCTGATGTATGTCGCGCAGCGTGCGCTGATGTATTTCCCCTACAACGTGCGCGTCGCGCCGCAGGAGGCCGGCTTTCCGCAGGCGCGCGAAATCGAATTGACCGCCGAAGACGGCGTGAAGATTCTGGTATGGCATGTTCCGCCGCATGAAGACCGGCCGCTCGTCCTTTATTTCCACGGCAATGGTGGTGCGCTGCAGCACCGCATCCACCGTTTTGCGCCGCTGGTGGCGGATGGTACCGGCCTGTTGGCCTTGTCCTAGCGCGGCTATGGCGGCTCGGAAGGATCGCCGAGCGAAGAGGGCCTGATCGCCGATGCGCAGGCCGTCTATGATTATGCGCGCAAGGCGCATCCGCATTCGCCGCTCGTGCTGTGGGGCGAATCGCTGGGCGGCGGAGTGGCGGTGGCATTGGCGGCCGAGCGCGATGTCTCAGCCGTGATCCTCGAAGCGCCGTTCACCTCCGCGGCCGACATCGCCTTCTCCGCCTATCCCTTCATTCCGGTGCGGCTCCTGATGAAGGACCAGATCCGGTCCGACGAGAAGATCGGACAGGTCAAGGCGCCGGTTCTCATCATGCATGGCGACCGCGACCGCGTGGTGCCGATCCGGTTCGGCGAGCGCCTGTTCGCACGCGCCAACGAGCCGAAGCAATTCGTGCGCTTCCCTGGCGGCGGGCACGAGGATCTCGACAGTCACAACCATCTCAAGGCGGCGCGCGATTTCCTGGCGCAGCATCTGCGTTAGCCCGCCACCGCCACGGCAGCACCAGCAGGGCGAAGGACGCGCCCGCCATCAGCACGACAATGATCGCGCGCTGGGGCCAGGGGCCGAGCGCATCGATGAAGGGCGGAATGCGGGCGGGCGGGGCGGGGTCGCCGATAAAGGCGTAGTTCGCCCCGATCAGCGCATTGGCGATGACGACCAGCGCGAGATACACCACGCTCACCGCATAGGCGCGGCCGAGATCGTCCCAGCCGGGGCGGTAGCGCAGCACGATCAGATCGTAGAGCGCGCAGGCAAAGACGATGCTGTGGCTGAGAAAGAACAGCCAGAATACGGGCGAGCCCGGCCCCTCGACCAGAGCCGGCTGGATGAAGGCCTGCAGCGTCAGCGTGAAAGTCCAGCAATACAGCGTCGCGCGCAGAAACCGGTTGCCGGTCAGCAGAGCCAGCGGCCCGATCACGCCGGACACGTCGCAGATATGCAGCGGCAGCCCGTCCATGAGATCGAGGCCGTTGCGGTGCCACCAGACATTGTACAGCGCCCAATAGACCAGCGCGGCGATGGCGAAGCGGGTGCGGAACGTCTCCTCGCGCGATGTCCCGCGCAGCGCGACACCCCATGCCACGAACAGCGCCAGCGCCAATGCGCAGATTGTGACGGCGCCAAGATGCAGAAATCCGAACAGGGTGAAGGAATCGGGCACGCAGGCTCCTCGTCGTTCCGGTTCAACATGACTAACGATTCAGGAAACGTCACGCATGAAAACAATGTGACGAAATGCGGAACGATTGTCGCAGCATGACGTTGCTTGCGGGAGACAAACGACAACGAGGATTGAACCATGAAGAAAATGCTGCTCGCTGCTGCTGCCGCTGCGTTGATTGCGATTCCCGCGATGTCGATCGGCACCGCCACCGATGCCGATGCGCAGGTGCGCGTGCGTGCGGGCGAGAACGGCGTGGCCGTGCGTGTCGGCCCCGGCGTCGACCGTCACCGTCATCGCGATGTGCGGCGCGGATATGCGCGCAGCCGCGATTGCCGGACCGTGCGTTCGCGCACCGTGACGCCGGGCGGCAAGGTGATCGTGCGCACCCGCAAGGTCTGCCGGTAAGGCGATTTCGCTCCACACAGGCGGCCCCGCGCAAGCGGGGCCGTTTTGCGTTTGCGGGAGAGATTGCGTATGACGCCACGATGCGCATCGACCTTCCTCCCATCACTCCCGCCATCATGTCCCAACTCGCGCCGCATGGCGTGATCCGCGCCGCGCTGAATTACGGCAACGGCGTGCTCGTGCAGCGCGGCGACGACGAACAGAGCCCGCGCGGCGTCTCGCCCGATCTGGCGCGCGCGCTGGGTGAGCATCTCAATGTGCCTGTACATTTCACCGGCTTCCCGGCGGCGGGCCAGGTCTTCGATGCGCTCGATGCCGCGCCCGATGCGCCGGAGCGCTGGGACATCGCCTTCCTCGCCATCGAGCCGAAGCGCGCCGAGCAGATCGCCTTTACCGCGCCCTATGTGCTGATCGAGGGGACGTATCTCGTGCGCAAGGATTCGCCCATCCGCAAAGCCGCCGAGATTGACCAGCCCGGCCGCCGCATCTCGGTCGGGCCGAATTCCGCCTATCATCTTTATCTGCAACGCACGTTGCAGCACGCCACATTGGTGCCGGCGGAAATCGGCGGCGGCCGCGCGATGATCGAGACCTTCCTGCGCGAGAATCTCGATGCCGCGGCGGGCGTGCGCCAGCCGCTCGCGGCCTATGCGGCGGAAGACCCAACCGTGCGCGTGCTGGACGATGCCTTCATGCAGATCCGCCAGGCGATGGGCGTGCCGCGCGCACATGAAGCGGGCGCCAGATATCTCACGGCCTTTGTGGAAAAGATGAAGGCGGACGGCCTTGTGGTGAATGCGCTCATTCGCAGCGGACAGGTCGCGCAGGTCGCTCCGCTTACGGGGTGAGGCGTTCTTGACCCTCCCCCTTGTGGGGAGGGTCGCCCGCCGAGCGAAGCGAAAGCGGGCGGGGCGGGGGTATCTCGCCTCAAGCTGTCACCCCCACCCCGTCTCGCATCTCACTGGCGTTCGATGCGCGCCGACCCTCCCCACAAGGGGGAGGGTGAAGAAGGGGGCATGCGCCGGCGCCGCCGCGC
>JAEVZN010000387.1 GCA_023392205.1 Pseudomonadota bacterium | reverse complement strand
TCAGCGTGGTCATTCCGCCAAGGATCGAGCCGAAGGCCAGCGGCATGAGCACCTTGCCGGGGGGAAGCTGCAGCTTGGTGGCGATTTGCATGGCTACCGGCATCAGCAACGCCAGTGCACCGACGTTGTTCATGAAGGCAGACAGCACTGCAGCCAGCGCCGTCAGGGCGGCGATCGTGACCGTTGGCCCTGCATCGGTCGGCAGGATTCGCTCCGACAAGGCATCGACAGCGCCGGAGGTTTGCAGGCCCTGACTAAGGATCAGCACACAGGCCACGGTGACAACCGCCGGATGACCGAAGCCCGCAAACGCATCCGCCGACGAGACGAGCCCGGCCGCCACACAGGCAAGCAAGGCGCCGACCGCGACCATGTCGTGCCGCCAACGCCCCCACAGAAACATGCCGGCGGTAACCAACAGAATGGCAAGGATCTCGATCTGGTCTTGATGCAGATTGGTCATGAGGGCTCGCGCCTGATTCCTGCCGACCGAACGCAGACGACATCGGCGTCACGACGTTTTGGAGGAACGTTTGTCGGGAGAGCGGTACGATTGATGCCATACGCTTGCAAGGGCGAGGCGCATCGCCAGGACCGGCCTTTAACCCCGTGCGCCCCAAGCCCGACAACGGCGCCGCCGGGTCCTGGTTCCGTCCTTCCAAACCGCTTTCGGGCGGGCCCTTCCGGCGATCAGCCCGGCCTTTGCCGCATCCAGTCCACGACACTGGCGCCGGTCGCCGTATCGAGCTGGCGGGCTTTGCCCGGCCGAAGGCCATGCGCTTCAAGCACCGCCTCGGGGCTCAGGCCGGGGACTTGCGGGAAAACGGGCCGGCCGCCCGGCAGACGCAATCCCGGCCGGCGCGACAGATGGAAAATGTCGTATCGCGGCAAAAACAGGCCGTAGACCTCGGTGCCGCCGAGGATGGCGGCCGCGCCATCGCGCACGCCCAATTGGCCCGCTGCGTCCTCCAGCGAAAGAGTTTCCGGATTCCACAGCAGGGCGTTCGGGTCGCCATTTGCAGGCCCGGTCGACCTAACGCTGCGGGTGGCGATCAGCCGCTTGCGTTGGCCGGATCGCGTCTGGCCCTCGTGCGAATTGCGCCCGTGAACGAGAATGGCTGCACGATCCAGTGCATCGGAGAGAAATTGCTGATCCGCATCGATCAGCAATTCCGACGGCATCACGCCCTGCGTATCGGCAAGCATGCCGTCGTCGGAGACGATCGCAAATCCTTCAACCTGTAGTCCCATCCCGATAACGTCTTGATCCTTTATTCCGGAATAACCATGACAGGCGAATGCCGTTCTGGCTACCTTACACTCCTTGTGAAAAGCAGACGATGAAACTGATGCAATGCGCGGCAATAGCCGTCACAATCGCCGTCATGACAGGTTCCGGCGCAGCAGCGGCTATGACCGATTACAAATGGAAATACCGTCCTCTTGTCATCATTGCGGCCGATGCAAGCACACCGCAATTGTCCGCGCAGCGCCGCAAGGTGGCAGCGAACAGAAGCGCGTTGGCCGAGCGCGACATCGTCGTAATCTGGGTGGTCGGCAATTCCGTCTCCGCCGAGTTCGGACCGAAGCCGCGGGAGAGCGCGGCAGCGCTTCAGGCCCGCTTCGGGTCGCCGAAAGGCGATTTCCGCGCAATTCTGGTCGGCAAGGACGGGGGCACGAAACTCACCACCTCGTCGCCGATTACCGCAGACCGCCTGTATGCCACAATCGATGCCATGCCGATGCGGCGCAATGAAATGCGGCGCTGACCGATGATGAGTTCGCCAGAACACATGAATGCATGTGTGAATCATGCAGCACGAACAAAGCGCTGACGGGGGATACCGCTTAGGATGGACGACAACGACAAAAGTCAGAAAGGCGACGTCGTGCCGGTCTCGGCGCGCATTCGCGACCGGCTGCGCCGCGCGCACAGGCGCTACAATGCCAACGACAATATCGCGGCCTATATCGAGCCGGGCGAGATCGATCTTCTGGTCGAGGAGGTTGCGGGCAAGATGTCGGGCGTTCTTGAAAGCCTCGTCATCGATACGGTCAACGATCACAATACGCAGGATACGGCACGCCGCGTGGCGAAGATGTATCTGAACGAGGTCTTCCGCGGCCGTTATTGGCCGGCGCCGGCCGTCACGGAATTTCCCAATGTTGAAAGCCTGAACGAATTGATGATCGTCGGGCCGGTTACGGTCCGCAGCGCCTGCAGCCATCATTTCTGCCCGATCATGGGCCGGCTGTGGATCGGCCTGATGCCGAACCAGCATTCCAACCTGATCGGATTATCGAAATACGCGCGACTTTCAGAATGGGTGATGACCAGGCCGCAGATCCAGGAAGAAGCCATCACGCAACTGGCGGAGCTTCTGATGGACATGGTCAAGCCCGACGGCCTCGCCATCGTGATGGAGGCCGATCACTTCTGCATGCATTGGCGCGGGGTCAAGGATACGGCCGCCAAGATGACCAACAGCGTCATGCTCGGCTCGTTCCTGAAGGATCCGTCACTGCGCCGCGAATTCCTGTCACTGCAGACGATGATCAGCTGAGGTTACGATGCTTGTCCGATGCCTCTATGCCAGCCGGCCCGTCAAGCCGGTCGCGCACGACCTGCTCGATCAGCTCCTCGAACAGTCGCGCCGGAATAATCCTCCGCGCGGGATCACGGGGCTGCTCTGCTATACAACCGATGTTTTCGTGCAGGTCATCGAAGGCAGCCGCGACGAGGTTTGCGGCCTCTATAACGCCATCGTGTGCGATAGCCGCCATGAACATATCCGGCTGTTGTCCTACGAGGAAATCGGCGAGCGCCGCTTTCCCGGCTGGAGCATGGGTCAGGTGAATGTCGACATGGTCAATCGCGCGCTGCTGCTGAAATATTCCGAAAAGGCGGCGCTCGACCCCTTCGTCTCACCGGGCCAAGCGACGATGTCGCTGCTGCTGGAGCTTGTGGCAACCGGCTCGATCGTGACGCGGGCGAGCCTGTAGGTCCCGGCCGCCTGTAACCCGGTCTTTTGCAATCAGGCCTCTGGTGATCAGGTCACGCAGACTCAGGTCACTTGCGCTTGCGCGGCACCTTCTTGCCCTCGGCACGCGCCTTTGACAGCCCGATGGCAATGGCCTGCTTGCGGCTTTTGACCTTGCCGCCCTTCCCGCCCGGACCGGACCGGGCTGTGCCCTTCTTGTAGCTACGGACTTCCTTCGCCACTTCGGCGGACGCCGCGCGCGAATATTGGCGCTTCGCCTTGCGCTTCTTCGACTTCGTGGTCTTCGCTTTCTTTGCCATAGGACGGCTCCGGTTGATCGCGCGCGCAGAACGGCGCACAGGACCACAATCCTTCGGCCTTTGGCGGGGTTCCGGGCCGGCCCTCCCGGTCGCTAACCACACGACCGTCAATCCGATTGGCGCGCGGTTCGGCCTATGTCATATCGGCATCTTACTGTCGGTCCGGACGGTTGTTCGATGCTTATCATTGCGGCGCTCGCCCTGGCGATCTGGCTCTATCTTCTGTTGTTTCGCGGCGGCTTCTGGCTGAGCAATGTGGGAGACGTCAGCGTCGACCCGCGCATGTTGCCGGCCCCCTTGACGGATTATCCGCGAATCGTGGCCGTCGTTCCCGCGCGCAACGAGGCCGACAGCATCGCCGCAAGTCTGGATTCGCTTCTGAAGCAGGCTTATCCGGGATCGTTCTCGATCGTGCTCGTCGACGACAACAGCGAGGATGCGACAGCCGAGATCGCCAGACGCCTGGCGCAGGATCATCCCGGCAGCCCGCTCACGATCCTGTCGGGCGCGCCGCTCCCGCATGGCTGGACCGGCAAGCTCTGGGCCGTGCGTCAGGGCATCGCCGAAGCGGCCAAGTCAAACCCGGATTATCTGCTGCTGACCGACGCCGATATCGTCTACGAGCCCGGCGTCCTAAGCTGGCTGGCCGGGCACAGTGTGCGGGGCAATTATGTGCTGACTTCGCTGATGGCGAAACTGCGCTGTCAAAGCCTGGCCGAACGAAGCTGCATCCCGGCCTTCATCTATTTCTTCCAGATGCTGTACCCCTTCGCATGGGTGAACGATCCGCGCCGCAGCATGGCCGCCGCGGCCGGCGGCTGCATGCTGGTCAGGGCCGATGCCCTTGCGCAGGCGGGCGGGATCGACGCCATCCGCGACGCCCTGATCGACGATTGCACCCTCGGTCAGGCGCTGAAGCGGCAGGGGCCGATCTGGCTCGGACTGACCGACCGGGTGCACAGCATCCGGGTGTCTGACAAGTTTGCCGACATCCACGCCATGGTGTCGCGCTCGGCCTATGCGCAATTGCGGTATTCCCCCTTGCTCCTGGCCGGAACCGTGGCCGGAATGCTCCTGACCTATCTGGCCGCACCGGCAGCGATCCTGTCCGGAATTCCGGCCGCGCAGGCGCTGGGGCTCGCCACTTGGGGGCTCATGGCGGCCACCTTTTGGCCAACCTTGCGCTTCTATGGTCTATCCCCGCTCTGGGGGCTTGCGCTTCCGGCCATTGCCGGGGCCTATATGGCCTTCACGATCAGTTCCGCGATCCAGCACAGCCTGGGCCGTGGCGGCCGCTGGAAAGGCCGTAGCCAGGCGAAACAGATAGCATGACGCAATCGGCGGACTTCCGGTCCGGCAAAGGGCATGGTGACGAGAATTTCCCGGTGGCTTCGCGGCTGGTCAGCCCGCGGCACCGGCCGATCGTCATGGCCTTCTACGATTTCGCCCGCACCGCCGACGATATCGCCGACCACGCGACGCTGCCGCCGGACGAGAAGCTGCGCCAGCTCGACCACATGGAGCATGCGCTGACCGGCAAAGGCGACGACCCGGTCGGCCTGCGGCTACGGGCCGCTCTCGCGGAGCGTTCGCTGACGCCCCGGCACGCGCTCGATCTGCTGACCGCGTTCCGGCTCGATGTCACCAAGAACCGGTATGAGAGCTGGGACGCGCTGATCGATTACTGCACCTTTTCGGCAATGCCGGTCGGGCGCTTCGTGCTGGACGTCCATGGTGAGGACAAGGCCACCTGGCCTGCCTCCGACGTGCTCTGTGCGGTGCTACAGATCGTCAATCACCTGCAGGATTGCGGGAAGGATTACCGCAATATCGACCGGGTCTATCTCCCGCAGGACTGGCTCGCCCGCTATGGCGCGACCACGGAGATGCTGGGGCTGCAGGCCTCGCCACCTCCGCTGCTGCAATGCCTGCATGCGCTGGCGGCCCGCACCGGGCAATATCTGGATTCCCAGCCCGACCTCGCGGGCGAAATCCGCGATCTGCGGCTGGCCTGCGAAGTCGCCGCCATCGCGTCGCTGGCGCGCGGGCTGATCGGCGTGCTGCAGGTCCGCGATCCGTTGCAGGACAAGGTGCATTTCGGCAAGGGCCGCATGGCCGGCACGATGCTGGGCGCGATGGCCGGCACGCTGATGCAGCGCATTGTCCGCCCAAGGGCCGATACGCGCCGGTCGCAGGAATCGCGGCTGTGACGGCATCGGCGATCTCCAATGCCGCCGGCGCGAAAGACGCCGCGCAGGAAGCGGGCGGCAGCTCGTTCTATCTGGCGATGCGCATTCTGCCGCGCGCGCAGCGCGAGGCGATGTTCGAAATCTATCGCTTCTGCCGCAAGGTGGACGACATTGCCGATTCCGAAGGTCCGCGCGATGAGCGGCTGGCGGCGCTCGCGCAATGGCGCGCCGATGTAGACGCGCTGTTCGCGGGCAAGCCGCCCGCGCGCATGCAGGCGTTTGTTGCGCCACTCAAGCAATTCGGCCTGCGCAAGGAAGACTTCCTCGCCATCATCGACGGCATGGAGATGGATGTCGTCGCCGATATCCGCGCGCCCGATCTTGCCACGCTGGACCTGTATTGCGACCGGGTCGCGAGCGCGGTCGGACGGCTGTCCGTACGTGTTTTCGGACTGCCTTCCGCCGACGGAATCGCCCTGTCGCACCATCTGGGCCGGGCATTGCAACTGACCAATATCCTGCGCGACGTCGACGAGGATGCCGGGATCGGCCGGCTTTACCTGCCGCGCGAGCTGCTGGACGCCGCCGGGATCACCACCGATGACCCACAGACGGCGCTCGCAAGCCCACAGCTCGGAACCGCCTGTACGCCACTGATCGCCACCGCCCGCCAGCATTTCGCGGATGCCCGCCGGATCATGGACCGGCAGCCGCGTGGGACCGTCCGCGCCCCGCGCATCATGGCGGAAGCCTATGCGCCGGTGCTGGACGGGCTCGAAAAGCGCGGATTTGCCCCACCGCGAGCCCGCGTGCATATGAGCCGCACCCGGCTCGTTTTCGCGATCCTCCGCTACGCCCTGATCTGATGCCCAGACATGTCCATGTGATCGGCGCCGGTCTCGCCGGCCTGTCGGCAGCCATTCGGCTGACCGCGCAAGGCGTGCCCGTCACCGTGTACGAAGCGACCCGCCAGGCCGGCGGGCGCTGCCGCTCGTATGACGATGCCATCACCGGCATGCATATCGATAACGGCACGCATCTGCTGCTGTCTGGAAATCACGCCGCGATTTCGTATCTTCAGGCGATCGGTGTTTCGCCCGATTTCGCTTCGGCGGATTTCGATTTCATCGACGGCGCGACCGGGCAGCGTTGGACGTTGCGACTTGGCAACGGACGCTTTCCGGCATGGATTTTCGATTCCAGGCGCCGCGTTCCGGGGACCGGTCTGACCGATTATCTTTCGCTGATGCCGCTCGCCTACAGCTCCGCGGACCGCCCGCTGGGCGATGTGATCGACACCGATACCATTCTCTACAAGCGGCTGCTCGAACCGCTGATGCTTGCCGCGCTGAATATCGAGCCGCCGCATGGCTCGTCGCAGCTGGCTTCGACCATCGCCCGGGAGACCCTCTTGCGCGGTGGCCAGGCCTGCCGGCCGCTGGTCTTCGAAGAGGGCCTGAGCAGCGCCTTCGTCGCCCCGGCGCTCGATGTCCTGCAATCGCGCGGCGCAGCGATCCGCTTCGAGACCGAATTGCACAAAATGACCTTCGCGCCGGACCGGATCGCAGCCCTGTCCTTCGGCAGCGAGACCACCCCGCTCAATGAGGGCGAGGCGGTGATCCTCGCCGTACCGGCCGCCGCTGCGCCGAACCTCGTACCCGGCCTGACCGCGCCCGACGCCTTCCGGGCCATCGTCAACCTGCATTATGACTTTGCGCCCCCAGCCGGCACGACCTTTATGACCGGCGCGATCAATACCGAAGCGGAATGGATCTTCGCCTTTCGGCGCCGGATCAGCGTAACCATCAGCGCCGCCGACCGGTTGCTTAAGGAGCCGCGCGACGACATTGCCGCTCGCATCTGGCGCGAGATTTCCGGCATTCTCGGCATCGACGCGCCGCTGCCGGTCTGGCAATTGGTGCGCGAGCGGCGCGCGACCTTTTCCGCCACGCCGGAACAGAATAAGAAGCGGCCCGGCGCCGGCACGCGCTGGCCAAACCTGTTCATCGCCGGGGACTGGACCGATACCGGCCTCCCCGCCACCATCGAAGGCGCGATCCGCTCCGGCGCGCGCGCCGCCGATCTGGCCCTGCAATCATGAGCGAGATGACCGTTACCCATCCGATACCCCGCGAGATCCTGGTCCAGTCTGTCGATAAGGCGGCGCAAGGCCTGCTGAACATGCAGCAGTCCGACGGTCACTGGGTTTTCGAATTGGAGGCGGACGCCACCATTCCGGCCGAGTACGTGCTGCTGCGCCATTATCTCGCCGAACCGGTCGACGCCGAACTGGAACGCAAGATCGGCGTCTATCTGCGCCGCATTCAGGGCGCGCATGGCGGCTGGCCGCTCTTCCATGGCGGCGAGTTCGACATGAGCGCCAGCGTGAAAACCTATTTCGCGCTGAAGATGATCGGTGACCCTGTCGATGCGCCGCATATGACACGTGCGCGGGAGGCGATCCGCGCGCGCGGCGGCGCCTCGGGCAGCAATGTCTTCACTCGTATCCTGCTGTCGCTTTACGGCGTCACAACATGGCGCAGCGTCCCGGTCATGCCGGTGGAGATCATGCTGCTGCCGCGCTGGTTTCCCTTCCATATGTCGAAGATTTCCTACTGGGCGCGCACCGTCATTGCGCCGCTGGTGGTGCTCGGCGTCCTGAAGCCGCTGGCGAGCAATCCCAGGGGCGTGACCATCGACGAGCTGTTTCTGGAAGACCCGAGGACGGTCGGTGCGGTGAAGAAAGCCCCGCATCAGAAATGGTCCTGGTTCCTGTTCTTTCGCGCCGTCGATATCGTCCTGCGGGCGACCGAACCCTATTTCCCCAAGCGCACGCGGCAGCGGGCTATCGAAGCCGCATTGGCCTTCATCAAGGAACGGCTGAACGGCGAGGACGGCCTCGGCGCGATCTATCCGGCGATGGCCAATACGGTGATGGTCTATGACGCCATGGGCTATCCACCCGACCATCCGGACCGGGCCATTGCACGCCAGTCGATCGAAAAGCTGCTGATCGTCAACGATGACGAAGCCTATTGCCAGCCCTGCGTCTCGCCGGTGTGGGACACCGCATTAACCGCGCACGCGTTGCAGGAAGCCTCCACCGACAGGACAGAAAAGGCAGCGCGATCGGGGCTCGACTGGCTGGTGCCGCGCCAGGTTCTGGATGTCGCCGGCGACTGGGCCGAAGCCCGTCCGAATGTGCGGCCCGGCGGCTGGGCATTCCAGTACAACAACGCGCATTATCCCGATCTCGACGACACGGCGGTCGTCGCCATGGCCATGCACCGCGCACAGGGACGGAGCGGCGGCAAGGATTACAACGAAGCGATTGCACGGGCGCGGGAATGGGTGCTCGGCCTGCAGAGCCGGAATGGCGGCTGGGCTGCCTTCGATGCCGACAACACCTACAGCTATCTCAACAACATTCCCTTCTCCGACCACGGCGCCCTGCTCGACCCGCCGACCGAGGACGTGACCGCGCGCTGTGTCTCCATGCTGGCGCAACTCGATCGCGACCCGGAGGGCGACCGCGCCATCGCAACCGGTCTCGATTATCTGCGCAAGACGCAGCTTGCGGACGGCTCGTGGTATGGACGATGGGGCCTGAATTACATTTACGGGACGTGGTCCTGCCTGTGCGCCTTCAATGCCGCAGGCGTCGATCTCGCCGATCCATCGGTCCGCAAGGCCGCCGACTGGCTGCTGTCGATCCAGAACCCGGACGGCGGCTGGGGCGAGGACGGGGCGAGCTACAAACTCGATTATCAGGGCTATGAATCGGCGCCGAGCACCGCCTCGCAGACAGCCTGGGCATTGCTTGGTCTCATGGCCGCCGGCGAAGTCGATCATCCGCAGGTCCAGCGCGGCATCCGCTACCTGATGCAGCATCAGGGCGAGGACGGGATGTGGAATGAGGAACGCTACACGGCCACCGGCTTCCCGCGGGTTTTCTACCTGCGCTACCACGGTTACAGGCGGTTCTTCCCGCTCTGGGCACTGGCCCGCTATCGCAACCTGACCGCCGCGAACGATCGCCGCGTCGCCTACGGCATGTAAGGCCGGCGGAGTTCGCATGATGGCTGCGCCGCCTCGGCTCCTGATCGTGACCGGCCTGCAGCAGGAAGCCGATATCGCCAAAGGCGCCGGCTCTTTTTCAATCTTCAGCGGCGGCGATCCGGCTTTGCTGCGTGCCCGACTGGACGCATTGACCGACATTCCGGACAGCGTTTCGGCGGTGCTGAGTTTCGGACTGGCGGGCGGGCTGGCAGTGCATCCGCGTCCGGGTGACCTGATCGCGGTCACGCATGTCACATCACATCACGGCCACCACGAGACCCATCCGGGCTGGCGTGACGCCATTGCCGCTGCCACGCGCGGTGCCGTGACGCTGCATGAAGGCGGGCTAGCCGGCAGCGAGAGCGTGATTGTCGACACATCCGGCAAGCGCGAACTGCACGGCACCACCGGCGCCCTCGCAGTCGACATGGAATCGCATATCGCGGGCGTCTTCGCGCAAAGGCACGGCCTGCCATTCGCGGCAATCCGAGCGGTCAGCGATCCGGCCCATCGGAGCCTGCCACATATTGCCACGCAGGCGCTCCGGCCCGACGGTGGCGTGGATATCATGAAGGTTCTGGGCGGGAT
>JAEVZN010000374.1 GCA_023392205.1 Pseudomonadota bacterium | reverse complement strand
GAACGAGAATTTGCGCAGCCGGTTATCGGTTGCGCGCGAATAAGAGGGTGAAGGCTACATGCCGACGATCAACCAGTTGATCCGCAAGGGTCGCGTAAAACCGACCTACCGCAACACGGTGCCGGCCCTTCAGGCTGCGCCGCAGAAGCGCGGCGTTTGCACGCGCGTCTACACGACGACTCCGAAGAAGCCGAACTCGGCGCTTCGCAAGGTCGCCAAGGTGCGCTTGACCAACGGGTTTGAGGTGATCGGCTACATCCCGGGCGAGGGTCATAACCTGCAGGAGCATTCCGTGGTGATGATCCGCGGTGGCCGCGTGAAGGATCTTCCGGGCGTGCGCTATCACATCCTGCGCGGCGTCCTCGACACTCAGGGCGTCAAGAACCGCAAGCAGCGCCGTTCGAAATACGGCGCGAAACGGCCGAAGTGAGGTAACGAGTCATGTCCCGTCGCCACGCCGCCGAGAAGCGCGAAATCAATCCGGATCCGAAATTCGGCAATCTGGTCGTTTCGAAATTCATGAATTCGCTGATGTATGACGGCAAGAAGTCGGCCGCCGAGCGCATCGTCTATGGCGCTTTCGACATCATCGAAGGAAAGACCAAGTCGAACCCGCTGCAGGTGTTCCAGCAGGCGCTGGACAACGTGATGCCCTCGATCGAGGTGCGCTCGCGGCGCGTGGGTGGCGCGACCTATCAGGTTCCGGTCGAGGTGCGCTCGGTGCGCCGTCAGGCACTCGGCATTCGCTGGCTGATTTCGGCGGCGCGGGATCGCAACGAAAAGACAATGATGGACCGGCTCTCCGCGGAGCTGCTCGACGCATCGAATAACCGGGGGAACGCGGTCAAGAAGCGGGAAGACGTTCACCGGATGGCAGAAGCCAACCGCGCTTTCTCGCATTATCGCTGGTAACCGGTTTTCAGGACACTCGACATGCCCCGCCTAAACGCCATCGAGGACTACCGCAATTTCGGCATCATGGCTCACATCGATGCCGGGAAGACGACCACGACTGAGCGGATCCTCTATTACACCGGCAAGAGCCACAAGATCGGCGAGGTGCATGAAGGCGCCGCGACGATGGACTGGATGGAGCAGGAGCAGGAGCGCGGCATCACCATTACGTCCGCTGCCACGACTGCGTTTTGGAACGGCAAGCGCCTGAACATCATCGACACACCGGGCCACGTCGATTTCACCATTGAAGTCGAGCGTTCGCTGCGCGTGCTCGATGGTGCCGTCGTTGTGCTCGACGGCAACCAGGGCGTAGAGCCGCAGACCGAGACCGTGTGGCGCCAGGGCGACAAGTATCGCGTGCCGCGGATCGTGTTCGCCAACAAGATGGACAAGATCGGCGCCGATTTCTTCAAATGTCTCGATGACATCGTGAAGCGTCTGGGCGCAAAGCCGATCGCCATCCAGTTGCCGATCGGTTCGGAAAACAATTTCAAGGGTCTGATCGATCTCGTCCGCATGAAGGCTGTGGTCTGGGAAGATGAGGCTTTGGGCGCGAAATATAACGATGCCGAAATCCCCGCGGAACTTCTCGATCAAGCCAAGGAATATCGCGAGAAGATGGTCGAGGCGGCCGTTGAACTCGACGATGAGGCAATGGGCGCATATCTCGACGGCACCGAGCCGGACGAAGCGACCCTGAAGCGTCTGATCCGCAAGGCGGTGCTGACCAGCGCCTTCTATCCGGTGTTGTGCGGCTCGGCCTTCAAGAACAAGGGCGTTCAGCCTCTACTCGATGCCGTTGTGGATTATCTGCCGTCACCGATCGACGTTCCCGCGATCAAGGGCACGGATGATGAAGGCAACGAACTGATCCGCAAGGCCGACGACAAGGAGCCGATGTCGCTCCTGGCCTTCAAGATCATGGACGATCCGTTCGTCGGCACGATCACCTTCTGCCGCATTTATTCGGGCATCCTGCAGAGCGGCACCGGCGTCATCAATTCCACGCGCGAGCGCAAGGAGCGTGTCGGCCGCATGCTGCTGATGCATGCGAATAACCGCGAGGACATCAAGGAAGCCTATGCCGGCGACATCGTCGCTCTGGCCGGGCTGAAGGAAACCCGCACGGGCGACACGTTGTGCGATCCCGACAAGCCGGTGATCCTGGAAAAGATGGAATTCCCCGAACCGGTGATCGAGATCGCGATCGAGCCGAAGTCGAAGGCCGATCAGGAAAAGCTCGGCGTCGCGCTGGCCAAGCTGGCTGCGGAGGATCCGTCCTTCCGTGTGTCGCCCGATCAGGAAAGCGGACAGACTATCCTCAAGGGGATGGGCGAACTGCATCTCGACATCAAGGTCGACATTCTGCGGCGGACCTACAAGGTCGATGCGAATATCGGCGCGCCTCAGGTCGCGTTCCGCGAGCGCATCACCCGTCCGGCCGAAGTCGACTACACCCACAAGAAGCAGACCGGCGGTACCGGCCAGTTCGCACGGGTGAAGTTCATCGTCGAGCCGAACGAGCCCGGCAAGGGCTTCGAGTTCGAGAGCAAGATCGTGGGTGGTTCGGTGCCGAAGGAATACATCCCCGGCGTCGAAAAGGGCCTCAACAGCGTTCTCGGCGCGGGCGTGGTCGCGGGCTTCCCCGTGGTCGACGTGAAGGTGCAACTGGTTGACGGTGCCTTCCACGAAGTGGATTCGTCGGCGCTGGCCTTCGAAATCGCTTCGCGCGCAGCCTTCCGTGAGGCGCTTCAGAAGGGCAAGTCGGTCCTTCTCGAGCCAATCATGAAGGTCGAGGTGGTGACGCCTGAAGATTATACGGGATCCGTCATCGGCGATCTCAATTCGCGGCGCGGCCAGATCCAGGGCCAGGACATGCGCGGCAATGCCAACGTCATCGACGCCATGGTGCCGCTGATGAACATGTTCGGTTACGTGAACACTCTTCGCTCGATGAGCCAGGGCCGCGCGACCTTCACGATGCAGTTCGACCATTACGCAGAGGCGCCGGCAAACGTCTCCGCTGATGTCCAGAAGAAATACGCCTGATCTAGCAACGTTTCAGACCAACCGTCAGAAAGACCCGGAAGGGAGAGTTCTATGGCTAAAGAGAAATTCAACCGTAGCAAGCCGCACTGCAATATCGGCACGATCGGCCATGTCGACCATGGCAAGACGTCGCTGACGGCTGCCATCACCAAGGTTCTGGCGGAAACCGGCGGTGCCACCTTCACGGCCTATGATCAGATCGACAAGGCGCCGGAAGAAAAGGCCCGCGGCATCACGATCTCGACGGCTCACGTCGAATACGAGACCGAGAATCGCCACTATGCCCACGTCGATTGCCCCGGCCACGCCGACTATGTGAAGAACATGATCACCGGTGCCGCGCAGATGGACGGCGCGATCCTGGTCGTGTCGGCGGCCGACGGCCCGATGCCGCAGACCCGCGAGCACATCCTGCTCGCCCGTCAGGTCGGCGTTCCGGCGCTGGTCGTCTTCCTGAACAAGGTCGACATGGTCGACGATCCGGAGCTGCTCGAACTGGTCGAGCTGGAGGTGCGCGAGCTTCTCTCCAAGTACCAGTTCCCGGGCGACAAGATTCCGGTGATCAAGGGCTCGGCCCTGATGGCTCTGGAAGACAAGGATCCCAAGCTCGGCAAAGAAGCCATTCTCGAGCTTATGCGTGCTGTCGACGATTACATCCCGCAGCCGGAGCGTCCGATCGACCAGCCGTTCCTGATGCCGGTGGAAGACGTGTTCTCGATCTCCGGCCGCGGCACCGTGTGCACGGGCCGTGTCGAGCGCGGCATCGTCAAGGTCGGCGAGGAAGTCGAGATTGTTGGTCTGAAGGACACCCAGAAGACCACCGTCACCGGCGTCGAGATGTTCCGCAAGCTGCTCGATCAGGGCCAGGCGGGCGACAATATCGGCGCGCTGCTGCGCGGCACCAAGCGCGAGGACGTCGAGCGCGGTCAGGTGCTCTGCAAGCCGGGTTCGGTGAAGCCGCACACCAAGTTCAAGGCCGAGGCCTACATCCTCACCAAGGAAGAGGGCGGGCGTCACACTCCGTTCTTCACCAATTATCGTCAGCAATTCTATTTCAGCACGACCGCCGTGCCCGGAATCGTGCATCTGCCGCAGGGCACGGAAATGGTGATGCCGGGCGACAACGTCGCGATGGAAGTGCACCTGATCGTGCCGATCGCGATGGAAGAAAAGCTCCGTTTCGCGATCCGCGAAGGTGGCCGCACCGTCGGCGCCGGCGTGGTCGCGAGCATCATCGAATAGTTCAGGCAGCTGACATGTCGTGCCCCCCGCAAGCGGGGGGCCCACAG
>JAEVZN010000230.1 GCA_023392205.1 Pseudomonadota bacterium | reverse complement strand
CGTGTTTGCATTCCTGATGGGTCTGGTGCTCGGGCGCTCCGGCTTCCTGTTGTCCGTGCTCGGGATCGGTTTTGCCGGTGTGTTCGCAGGCGCCGGTGTGCTGATGCTGTTCACGCATACGGCGTCGCCCGTGCTTGCATTGATTTTGCTCATTCCCGCGCTGTCCGCGCCGCTGATCGTGCTGTTCATGTTTCTGCTGAAAGCGCCGACGCCTGCCGGTCGCAAGATCATGGATGAGATCGAAGGCTTCAAACAATATCTCGGCGTCGCGGAAGAAGAGCGGCTGGATTATCTGCACCCGCCGGAGAAGACGCCGCAATTGTTCGAGCGCTATCTGCCCTATGCCGTCGCCCTTGATGTCGAAAACAGGTGGGCGGAGCGTTTTGCCGGCGTACTGGCGGCGGCCGCGGCGAGCGGCGCCGCGACTGCCGCCTGGTATTCCGGCAGCCGCAATCTGGCCAAGGATCCGAGCGGGTTTGCGAACAGGATCGGCGCTACGCTCGCGAGTACGGTCGCGTCCGCGTCATCTCCGCCCGGATCCCGCAGCGGCGGCGGATCGTCCGGCGGCGGATCGTCGGGTGGCGGCGGCGGCGGCGGCGGTGGCTCTGGCTGGTGATCCGGATGCGCCCTGCGGCAGGAGCCGGACCTTGCGGTTTTCCATCATGCGCAGAAGCGCGCGCCGCAATGCCTCGGATTCCGTTGCACTGAATCCTTTGGTGGCAGCACGATATTCGTCGAGCGCAAGCGGTAGCATCTTGCGATAGACGGCGCGGCCCTTCGCGGTGAGCAAAATGCGCACCACACGGGAATCGCTATGGACGGAACGGCGCTCGACATAGCCGCGGCGTCCGAGATTGGCGATCAGCCGGCTGACGCTCGGTTGCGGGATGACGGACGCCTCGGCCAGTTCGGTCAGATTGGCGCCTTCATGCGCGGCGAGCACCGCCAGAATCCGCCAGTCCTGAAACGTGAAGCCGCGTTCGCGCAGGGCATCCGCGAGATTCTGGTTCATCCGGGCGATCAGCCGGTTCATGAGATAGGGCAGGAGATCGTCCAGATGCAGATCAACGCTGCGGCTGCGCGTGCGCGTCATGGGCTCAGCAGGCTCGGCAGGAAGGTGGCGATAGGCGGAAACAGGATGATGGCGATCAGGACGAGAAGGCCGAAGCCCACATAGGGCAAGGCGGCGAGATAGACCTCGTTCATGCGGATCGAGGCCGGCGCCACGCCCTTCATCGTATAGAGCAGCAGCCCAAATGGCGGCGTCAGCAGCCCGAGCTGCATGCAGATCAGGAAGATGATTCCGAACCAGATCGGATCGAAGCCGAATTTCAGCACCAGCGGCATGAAGAAGGGCAGGGTGATCAGCATCATCGAGACCTGATCGACGAAACAGCCGAGCATCAGCAGGATCAGGATCATCCCGATCAGCACCGTCGTGGGCGACAGGTCCTGTCCGGTGATCAATCCGATGATGCCGTTCACCACGCCGGAGAAGCTGAGCACCTGCGAGAAGGTGGTGGCGCCGACGATGATGAACAGGATGGTGCCGGAAATCGCCACGGTGCCGAGCAGCGATTTCATGAAATTCTCGAATGTCAGCCCGCGATAGGCGATGGCGGCAATGATCGTGCCGGTCGCACCGAGCGCTGCGGCCTCGGTAGGCGTCGCCCAGCCGGCGGTCATGGCGCCCACCACAAGGCCGAAGATCGACAGCAACGGCAACACATAGACAATGAAAGGCCGCCAGCGTTCCCAGAAAGCCGGCACCGTTTCCAGCGTATCTGCCGGTGCGAGAGCCGGATTGAAATAGCAGCGCAGCACGATGTAGCTGACGAACAGGGCGCTCAGGATCAGGCCCGGCACGATGCCGCCGATCAGCAGCCCGGAAATCGAGATCCCGGCGAGACTGCCGAGCAGCACGGTCAGCGCAGACGGCGGGATCAGCATGTCCACGCCGCCGATCCCCATGATCGGGCCCATCGACATCTTCGGATTATAGCCGCGCGCCAGCATGGTCGGCAGCAACAGGCTGCCGAGCAGGGCTGTGGTGGCGATGGTCGATCCGGAAATCGCCGAGAAGACGGTACCAGCGACGATGGCGATGACAGCGAGACGTCCGGGTACGCGGCGGATCAGGAGCGCGAAGGCGTCGATGGCCTTCATCGCCACGCCGGAATGAAACAGGATTTCGCCCATCAGGACGAAGAAAGGAATGGGCGTCAGCGCGAAGGCCGTCACCGATTGCACGGCATTGCGGGAGAACTGGATCAGGCCGTTCTCGCCGCCGAGAAAAAGCACCGCACCGACGATGTTGACGGCCAGAAAGGCGAAGGCGACCGGCAGCCCGAAGGCCATGATCAGCATCAGGCCGCCGAACAGAATGATTGTCGCCTCGATCCAGGGCATGTCCTACGCGACCGAAGTCGCCTCCTGGCGGCGGGCGCGGCTTTGCAGCAGACGCCGGAAGCGGAAGACGAATTCGATGGCCAGCAGCACGAAGGTCACCGGCAATGGCGCGAGCAACCACCATTCCGGGAAAACCAGATTCTTGATGGTGATCGAGCCCATATTCCAGGCGTCGAAGGCCATAATGAAGCCGTAGCGGATCATGATGAGGCAGACGATGAAGCCGAGGATGGCGCCGATCGCTTCCACGACCCATGCGATCCGCACCGGCAGGGCCGACAGCACCAGATCGAGCCGCACATGCTGGCCGCGCCGCAACAGCCACGGCGCGGTGAACAGCGTGATCAGATAGAGCGCATATTCCGACACCTCGTTGGCCCAGACGAAGCCGCGCACGAACAGGTTTCGCAGCAGGATATCGCCGGTGACGACACAGACCATGGCGAACAGCAGCAGCGCCGCGACGATCGCGAGCGCTTCGAGGAGTTTGCCGTAGAGGTCGGACAGGCGATTCATGCGGGCTTTGCGATCTTTCGGTCAGGGGCCTGCGGCGGGACGTGCAACGTGCGATCTTGAGGACTGCCGAGGGCGATCAGTTTCCGGCAAGCTCACGCAACTTCTTGCCGGTCTCCGGCGCCCGGGCAATCACCGATTGCCAGGCTGCATCGTTGGCCTTCCGGATGAAGTCCTGCGATGCCGCCTCTCCGAATTCCAGCGTCTCGATGCCGGCCTTGGCGTGGCGCTCGCGCTCGGCCGCGACTGCGGCCTTGTCCTCCGCGTCGAGGCTTTCCAGCCATAATGCGGCATCGGTCAGGATCTTGCGCTGCGCATCGGTCAGACCCTTCCAGACATCGTTGTTCACCAGCACATTCACCTCGACGCTGTAGAAGGGCGGCTCGACGCGGAATTTCGTCGCCTTGTCCCAGCCCAGATCGAAAATGCCGATCGCCGGCCATCCGTAACCGTCGACCACGCCGCGCTCCAGCGCGGTATAGATTTCGCCGGGCGCGGTGGTGACGCCGGTGCCGCCGAGTTGCTGGACGATATCGCGATAGAGTGGCGTCGAGCGGATCTTCAGCCCGGTAAAGTCGAGCTTGTCGATCTTCTTGGTGAGATAGAAATAGAACGGCACGTTCGAGAATTGCCGCGCCAGATAATAGGCGTTCAGCTTCTGGTTATGCAGTTCGTTGACATAGGCCCAGGTGCCGTTCTTGCGCTGCTCGGCGGCAGGTTTGTTGAGCAGCTTCAGCGCATCCGCTTCCGGCATGAGGTTGGTGTAATAGGCGCCTGCGACATTGGCGATATCCACCACTTTGGTGCGCACCGCATTGCCGACCTCGAAGGCCGGCATGGCGCGCGGCCCGCCGATATAATTGATCTGGATGACGCCCTTGCCGTCCTTGTTCACGCGCTCGATGAAGCGTTCGAAATTCTTCGAGAAGGTGGTGCCTTCGGCGAAGGACGAGACGGCGCGCAGGGTGACTTCCTGTGCCGTGGCGCCGGGGATGGTTGCCGTCGACAGGGCGACGACAAGTCCCGCTGCGATGAGGGCTGAATGAAAGCGCGGCATGTTTTCCTCCGGACGGTGCTTTTTGTTGTGAGGTTGCGCAGAAGATGCGCCGGACCGCGAATGTCCGGCGCATGACTTCGGAAGGCCGCCGCGATCGGCGGCCGGCGATCAATTCCCCGCCAACTCGCGCAGCTTCTTGCCGGTCTCCGGCGACTTGGCGATCACGGCCTGCCAGGCGACGTCATAGGCCTTTTTCAGGAAATCCTGCGACGCGGTCGGACCGAAATCGATGGCCTGAATGCCGAACTTTTCCTGCCGCTCGCGCTCGGCCTTGACGAGGTCCGGGCTCTCGGTGGTGTCGAGATTTTCCAGCCACAGGGCGGCGTCGGTCAGAACTTTTTTCTGGGCGTCGTTGAGGGATTTCCAGACGTCGTTATTCACCAGCACATTGACTTCGACGCTGTAGAAGGCCGGTTCCATGCGGAACTTGGTCACCTTCTCCCAGCCCAGATCGAAAATGCCGAGGATCGGCCAGCCGTAACCATCGACCACGCCGCGTTCCAGCGCCGTATAGACTTCGCCCGGCGGCGTGGTGATCGGCGTGCCGCCCATAGCCTGCACGATCTCGCGATAGACCGGGGTGACGCGGATCTTCAGGCCGGTGAAATCGGGCTTCTCGATCTTCTTGTTCAGGTAGATGTGGAACGGCACCGAGACTAATTGCCGCGCCAGATAATGGGAGTTGAGCTTCTGGTTGTGCAGTTCGTTGATGAATTCCCATGTGCCGTTCTTGCGCTGCTCGGCGGCGGGCTTGTTGATCAGCTTGAAGGCATCGGCCTCCGGCATCAGGTTGGTGTAGAAGGCGCCGGTGACATTGGCGATGTCCACAACCTTGGAGCGCACGGCATTGCCGACCTCGAAGGGCGGCATGGCGCGCGGCCCGCCGATATAATTGATCTGGATGACGCCTTTGCCGTCCTTGTTGACCTTTTCGATGAACCGTTCAAAGCCTTTGGAAAATTGCGTCCCTTCGGCGAAGGAGGTCACCGCGCGCAGGGTGACTTCCTGCGCCGAGGCGCCGGAAAGGCCCGCAGCCAGCGCCAGCCCGGCAATGCCGAGCAGAGATTTGATGCCCATAATTTAGCTCCCGCTTGACTGAATTCCACATTATATTCTTTTGAATATAATTGCCGGACGTGATGGCGGAGTCAATTATCGGCGCGCCGCACCGCGACAAAGACAGGGCAGATCATGGCAGAGCGGTCGTTCAAAAAGGAAGTGGAGCAACTCAAGCTCGGCGCGGGCGAGGAATTCCGGGGAGAAGCCATTCTCGCCGTCACCAAGGCCCTGCTGCAGTCCGGCGTCTCCTATGTGTCGGGCTACCAGGGCGCGCCGATTTCACATCTGATCGACGTGCTGAACGACGCCGAACCGATGTTGAAGGAGCTTGGGGTCCGCTTCGAATCCTCCGCCAACGAGGCGGCTGCCGCGGCGTCTCTGGCGGTTTCCGTCAGCTACCCGCTGCGCGGGGCCTGCACCTTCAAGGCGCCGGTCGGCACCAATGTGGCCTCCGACGCGCTCGCCAATTTGTCCTCGGGCGGCGTCAAGGGCGGCGCGCTCATCATCGTGGGCGAGGATTACGGCGAGGGCTCCTCGATCATGCAGGAGCGCAGCCATGCCTTCGCGATGAAGTCGCAGATGTGGCTGCTCGACCCGCGGCCGAATGTGCAGACCATCGTCGATACGGTGGAGAAGGGCTTCCAGCTTTCGGAGGCCAGCAACACGGCCGTGATGCTGCAATTGCGCATCCGCGCCTGCCATGTCTATGGCTCCTTTATCGCCAAGGACAATGTGCGGCCGGAATTCACGCGCCAGGACGCATTGAACAATCCGGTGCGCGATATCACGCGCTATGCGCTGCCGCCCTTCACCTACGAGCACGAAAAGGAAAAGATCGAACAGCGCTGGCCGGCGGCGGTGAATTTCATTGTCGAAAACAGGATCAACGAGTTCTTCGACGGTGACGTGTCCGATGTCGGCATCGTCATGCAGGGCGGCATGTACAACAATGTGCTGCGGGCGATGGAGATCCTCGGCCTCGCCGATATCTTCGGCAACAGCCGCGTTCCGATCTACGTGCTCAACTGCACCTATCCGCTGGTCGATGCCGAGTTCGTGCGCTTCTGCGCCGGCAAGACGGCGATCATGCTGATCGAGGAGGGCCAGCCGAACTTCATCGAGCAGGCCGTCAACACCATCCTGCGCCAGGCCGATCTGCAAACCAAGGTCGAGGGCAAGTCGGTGCTGCCGATGGCCGGCGAATATACCGGCGGCGTCCTGAAAGCCGGCATCCAGAAATTCTGCACGTTGCATCGTCCGGATATTCTTGCGCCCGACGAGCCGATGCTCACCAACAAGAGCCTGCCAGCCGCGCTGGAGACGCTCGGCACCAATGTGCAGGGACGGCCGCCGTCTTTCTGCACCGGTTGTCCGGAACGGCCGATCTTCTCGGCCATGAAGCTCGTGCAGCAGGAAGTCGGTCCGCTGCATGTGAGCGCCGATATCGGCCGCCACACCTTTGCGGCCCTGCAGCCGTTCAACCTCGGCCAGGCGACAATGGGTTACGGACTTGGCGGTGCCGGTGCCTCGCCATTGTCGGGGCAGGGCGGCCGGCGTCCGGTCGCGGTCGTGGGCGACGGCGGCTTCTGGCATAACGGCCTTGTGTCGAGTGTCGGCCATCAGGTCTTCAACAAGACCGACGGCGTGATGCTGATTGTCGATAACGGCTATGCCGCCG